>JAZREF010000081.1:0-36958 GCA_045660625.1 Acutalibacteraceae bacterium | reverse complement strand
CTTCTCCCCATAGGACAAGCCGGCGGTGGGATCCAATTTAACGCCGCGCTTCTTCGCCTCCTGAACGATTTCCTGACTGAAATCGCCGCCATAGAAGTCGGACTCGTGATAATAACCGGTACCGTGCTCCATAATCATCTGCACGCCGGTGGGGATCGACCCCTTAGCAGCTGCCAAGGCAAAACTATCAGCAAAAGAGGACAGAATACTGGTCAGCTTATTGCAGGATACCTTATTCAGGTAGCTGTTGGACATACTCAGCCAGTGGGTATTGCTCCAACCATTGGGGGTGGTGTTGGTATACGTCTTGCTGGTAGCATTATACTGCACCTGCTGATACTTCAGGTCGGACCATCTGCCGCCCAAACCATCGGCACCATCGGCAAACAGCCAGTATTTCTTCAGCATCAACTGCACGCCGGTATGGCCCGTTGCCGCAGAAGCGGCGTAGCCGGACAGAGCGGAGGAGGAAGTGGCGTTGAGGTTGTTCAGGTAATCCACCTCGTACAGCGGATTGGGAACAAAACTCTTCAAACCGGAGAACTTCTTCACAAAAGCGGCACCCTTCACGATGTCGCCAGCGCAGAAGAGGTTGAGACCCATCTTGGTCAGCACGTCCTCGTCCTCCATCAGGCCGTAAAAATCGTTATAGCCCCACACCATACCGATGCTGAAGGCAGAGGCGTCCTGACTGATAATGGTCACCTTCACCTTCGACGGGTCGGAGACCAAAGAGCGGCTAAAGGGCACAAAATAATGAATCGTACCGGTGGCCAACTCTTCGTAAGTGCGGAAATACACGTCTTTGCCATTAATCTGAATGGTGTAGCCGAAGGCGCAGTAGTTGTTATTGTGCACCTCCATAATCTCCAGCATCATGGGATTATTCGCCGATGCCGCAGCAGGAGAAGACAAGTCCAAAGTGAACTCAGCCTTTGCACCCTTACCGGCAAATTTCAGCGCCGTATAGGTCTCCTTCACCGTACCGTTATCGGTGGTAATCTTGGTGGAGGACACGCTCCCGGAGGTCTTCAGACCATGGCTTTTTTTGCTACTACTGCTAGACATATCCAAAATATCGGAAACGCCCTTGGACATCTGAATACCCGACAAACTGGGCGAGTAATCGGATAGTTTCTTTAACATAGGATCCTCCCCTGTCGGAATGGTGACACCGGAAGTGGTAGTCGTCTCGGTAGCCGTCACAGAAGAAATGGTGATCGTCGTGGTGCTATCACTGCCATCCGTATTCGTGTCGGTGGTACCGCTCGGGTCGGTAGACACCGTAGAGTCAACGGTGGTTGTGGTATCATCCGACGGCGAAGAGTCATCCGTGTCGTTGCCACCGCAGGCCGTCAGCAGGCTGACCAGCATCACCGCAACCAAAAGTAGCGCTAGACATCTTTTCTTAAACATAGAAAACCTCGTAAATCAAGAGAGTATATACTAGGCGGAATAGGCAAGCCGCAAAATACGGCTTGCCTGTTCCTTCTTAAACCTTAGTTAGTCTGCTTCTTGCGCAGGATAAAGGCGGCAGCGGCCGCAGCCATCAGCAGAGCGATGGTGGCATAGGGCCAGGTGTCACCGGTCTCGGGAGAATCGGAATCGCCGGGATCCTCGGGATCCACGGGATCTTCGGGATCCACAGGCTCCTCGGGATCCACGGGATCTTCAGGATCCACAGGATCTTCGGGATCCACAGGATCTTCGGGATCCTCAGGATCCACAGGGGGAACGTAGCTGTCAGAGATGAACTCGATGGACTGCATACCGACCCAATCCCAGAACTTGGAGTTGGTCTCGACGCGCACCAGCAGAGAGGCTTTGCCTGCGGCCGCCTCGGACAGATCCAGCACGTACTCCTGATCGTAGGCGGAGTTCTCACCGGCATCCACACGAGCGCCGGCATAATAGGTCTGGCCGTAATCGTCGCTGCAGGTGATGGTCAGGCCGCGGTTGGCATCGTTATCAAAGTCGTAGATACGACCGGTGATAATCGCCTTCAGGCCATCCAAAGTCTTGCCCTCGTCAGCCACAATCAGATACTCGACGTAGCCGTAACCCTGATCCGTCACGTTCATGTTGGTGGTCAGAGTGTTGTAACCTTCCTCGGAAGAATAAACAGCCATCATGTTGAAGTTATAAGCGTTGTTCTGCCACTTCTTAGAGCCGGGCAGCATGCCGTCGAAGTTCTCATAGAAACCGACGGAAACAGAGTTGGGAGTCTGAATCTTCAGATCGGTCAAACCAACCCAGTCGTTCATACCGGAGCTCATCGTAATACGGATCAGCACGCTATTCTGATCAACGATGCCCAAACCGGCAGTATAGGCCTGATCCTTACGACCGGTGGTAGTGCTGTAGAAATGCTTGGCGTTCTTCCAAGTAGCGCCGTCGTCCAGACTGTACTCCACGGTCAAGCCGCGAGCATCGTCAGCGTCCAGGTCAAAGACACGACCATTCATAGTGACCGCCACCAAGCCCAGAGTCTGGCCCTCGGGAGCAACCACCTTGTAGGTGACAAAACCGATACCATTGGGGTTCTTGGAAGCATCGGGGCACAGCATGGTGTAGTTGTCACCGGCGTCGTAGAACACCTTCATCGCAAAGGTGTCGTAAACAGCGCTATGCCACTCAGTGGTGCCATTCTCCATCTTGTTGAAGTCCACGAAATAACCCTTGTTGATCTCATTGCCAATGACCTCGACATCGCCGCCGCCAGCGCCGGGCTCGTCGGGTTCGGGAGCGGGAGTAACCTCGTCGGGATCCACGTCACCCAGCAGTTTGTAGGTGATGTAGCAGCGATAAGGCTGAGGATCGGTAGGATCGAAAGGCTCGGTGGGCTGCAGGGTCATAATCTTGCCGTCGAGCTGAGGATTCATACCCATGTAGGCGCCGTCATAGCTGATCTTGCTCAGACGGATGCTGCCGCTGTCGATGTACTTAGCGGAACGGTAGCTGATGCCACCCTCCAGCATCTCATCGTACTTCTCGTACAGCAATTCGGCCTTCTCGCCGCCGTTCACCTTACCATTGAAGCGAATCTGCTCCACGGCACACCAGTTGTTAATACCGGCATTCAGGCCGATGCGGACGTACAGATCGGTCAGCTCGGTGCCCAGGAACTCAGCCGCAGCAGCAGACAGATTCACCTCGCCGCTGTACTGGCCACCCAGCCAGAGAGCGTTGCCGGAGGCATCTGCAAAGGGATTGAGAACGTAAATCTCGGTCCAGTTTTCGCCGTCCTTACTCAGGGCCACGTGAACCTTATTCTTGCCCTCGCCGTTCTCAGGCAGACGGCCCAGATACTCGAAGGTCAGATCGTCCAGAGTGTACTTCTCCTCGGGCTCGACAGGTACGTCAGGCTCAACAGGCTCGCCGCCCTTCAGATCAAAGGCGTAAGTGATGTAGCCGTTGGTCTCGGCAAAGGAGCCGCCATAATAAGGCTGAATAGCGGTTTTGCCACAGCCGTCCACCACGCAGGAGGCCAGCTTAACGTTGTTGGCATCGACGATGCCGGGGATGGCGTTGATCACCTCTGCGGCAGCGGTAGCATTATCGGTGCCGGCATTGGCGGTCAGGCCCTCGTACTTATCCCACACCAGCTCGGTGGCGGTGGATTCGTCTGCATAGGTGCCCTCTACACGCAGCTGGTGAATCACACACCAGCCGGGATCGCCGGCGCCCATACCAATCTTGATATACAGCTTATCGCCGGTCACGTTGGCCGCCAGAGCGGTCAAGTCGATGGTGGGCAGGGTGTCACAGAGCCACTTGCCCGCACCCTGAGTGGTATGCACGTAGGCATCGCTCCAGTTCACGCCGTCACCGCTGACAAAGATGTGCAGAGCACTCTTGGCGTCGGTATCGCCCTGGCTGGGCAGACGATGGATGAGCTGCAGTTTCAGATCGCTGAAACGACCGCCGGTGGGCACGTCAGGCTCAACAGGCTCGTCCTTCAGGACGATCTTGTAGGTGATGTAGTTGTTGCCCAGGCCCTTGCCGTCCTGACCGTCGCAGTCCTCGTTCATGGTCAGACCGCTGGGATCGTTAGCGGCAGGATCGTAGGTGCCACGCAACTGCATGTTAGCGCTGTCTACGTACAAGCCGCTCTTGTACTCCTCAGAGCCGTTAGCCATATCGTCATAGATGACGTGCATCAAAGTGGTCTCGCCGTCGGCGCCCACCTTGGTCACACGAATCTGACGGGCGGAACACCACTCAGCCAAGAAGGCAATCAGATTCATCTTGACGTACAGATTGTTGGCAGACAGATCCACCGCGTGGGTGATGTCCACCTTGAAGTAGGTAGAATCGCCGTGATCGTCACGGTTGCCCTCCAGCAGAGCGGCCTCGGTCCAGTTCTCACCGTCGGAGCCCACCATCACCTGCACCTTGTTGGCGCCGTTGGCATCGCCGGGCATACGGCCCAAGAACTCGAAGTACACCTTCTCGGAAGGCTCTTCGGGCTGGATTTCCTGATTGATGGCATACACCACGTGGCCGTTGACGTTCTCAGGCTCGCCGTAGTAGCCGCCGTGGTAGGGAGACAGACCGGTGGCCTGATGATCCACGTTGCACTGCTGCAGGAACGCCAAGTTAGCGGACACAACGTGAGGAACGGTCTCCACCACGTTGGCGGCAGCTTCTGCCGTGTTGGCGCCGTTGCGGGCGAAGGCAGGCAGGTTGGAATAGTCGTCCCAGAAGAACTCGGTCTGCTCGGACTGACCGGTATAGGTACCGGCCACACGGACCTGATGCAGAACGGTCCAGGAAATATCGCCGGCGCCCATGCCCAACTTGACAAAGAACTTGTCGCTGGTCAGAGCCTTCGCCTGCTCAGTCACGTCGATGGTACCGAGGAAGGCAGGGTTGACCTCGTTGGAGCAGCCCCACACGTCCATGCCGTGGCCATTATAAGCAACGGGATCGGTCCAGGTCTCACCGTCGTTACTCAAAGACACAAACACGCCGTTTTTGGGGTCATTGCTGGGTAAACGTCCAATGAACTGCACCACCAGCTCACTGAAGATAGGCTCGCTGTTAGCAGATGCAACCAATGCAGCGGCCGGGATCAACGTGGCCAGCATGCAAATAACCGCCAACCAAGCGATCCATTTTTGCTTAAGAGTACGCATAGTTTTTCCTCCTTAAATATATTTGCAACTCGATACGGCCTGTGACGCGCCCATATCGAATCAACAACAAAGTTAACCAACCAGACCGCTGCGCTCGATACCTTCCACGAAGAAGCGTTGCAGCACGGCATAGAATGCCAGCAGCGGCGTCATGATCAGAAACACGCCGGAATTGCGAAGCAATTTCAGCACGTTGGCGTCGGTCAAGTCGTAGCGAGAGATATTCTCCACTACGCTCTCGGCACGACCGCCGGTGAAATCCTCCAAATAGGAATTAAATAGGTCGAATGCCTGGGGCAACATTTTGGTGTTGCCCGTAAACAAGCCGGAATAGAAGGTGTCGTTCCACTGCCACACCACCGAGAAAAGAAGCACCGTGGCGATGATACCCACAGCGTTGGGCACCATAATCTGGGTGAATACACGGAAGTGGTTGGCACCGTCAACCAGCGCCGCCTCCTCCGTCTCACGGGGCATAGCACGGAAGGCCTGACGGAATAGGTAGATAAACAAGCCGTTGCGAATACCGAATCCCGTAGCCGACAGGATGAAGAAGGGCCACGGCGTGCCCAGCAAATTCACCGTTTTGCCACCCATTGCCTGGATGATACCGAAAAAGTCGAAACTCTTAAAGTGCATATACTGGGGAATCATCATAATTTGCGGCGGCAAAACGATGGACAACAGCACCATTGCGAAGAAGAATTTCTTTAACGGAAACTCAAAGCGGGCGAAGGCATAGCCGGCCATCATCGTAGAAATCGTCTGCAACAGCGACGTAGCCACCACCACCACAAGGGAATTGCCCAATGCTTCGGGATACCCCATCGTATTCCACGCAAACTCAATATTGTCCAGCGTGAGATGCTTGGGAATCCACAGCACCGTGTTGTCGTAGAGGTCCTGTTGGTGCATAAATGCTTTAGACACCAAGGTAACCACCGGATACAGGATAACGAATGCAAATCCGGTTAAAAACACAAACCGTATCAGCGCGCTCACGAAGCGGCGGATAGGGCTTCCTGTTTTATTCATTTTTACCTCTCCTTTCCAACAGAGTGCACCATTAGGTGTAGTAGAATACGCGGCGAGAAATCAAGCCGACGGCGATACCCATAATTGCAAACAGTATCAAGCAATAGACCCAGCCCATGGCACTGGATAGACCGAAATTCAAATCGGTAAAGGCGGCGTCATAGACGAATTCCATCACCGCATTGGTGGTGGAGGTGAAACTGTCGATGATGGTAAAGATCAAGTTGACCAGCAACATCGGCATGGTCATGGGGAAAGTAATGTACCAGAAGTTTTCCCATGCGGTACCGCCCTCCACCTCCGCCGCCTCATACAGCGAGGGTGAGATAGAATTGAGCGCCGCCAAGAAGATGAAAATCTGCACGCCGGAGCTGAGAATCAGGGTGTACAAACGATCAATGGGACCGGTCAGCAGCGTGATATACTCCTGAGGAATGTTCATTTCCATCAGGTACTTCTCCATATTCATGCTCTTCAGCGCCGCAATACTGGAGGAAGCGCTCTGCATGGTCTGATCCAGCGCAGACATGGACTGCTGACCAAAGTTGTTCTGCAATCCCAAGAAGATGCCGGAGGACAAAATCACAGGCAGGAAATAAATCGCCTTGACGATGGCGGTGCCGCGGCTGCGCTTTTTGAGCAACAACGCTACAAAAAAGCTAAATACCAGAATCACCGGTACGTTATACAGTAGATCGCCCAAGGATCGCACCAACAGCTGCGGAAAATCCTTGTCCTTCAGCAGGGCGGTGCGGAAATTCTCCCACCCGACGAAGGTCATACCGTAGGCGGAATTACTGCTAAACTCCAGCTGATTAAAAGCGTAGACGATGGACTGTACCAGCGGCACTAAAAAGATCAACACCAAGCCCACCAACCAAGGAGACAGGAAGGCGTAGCCGCGCAGACGGTCTTTCGCCGCCAGAGATAAGTGAAATTTCTTCTTTTTCATCTCACTCACCCTCCTTTACGCAGGCAAAGCCCATAGACTCCACCGTGGTATCCCCTACCGCAAAGGCCTCGTCAGAATAGTTGACGATGATGCGGTAGCCATTGTCGTAAGTGGTAGCATAGACATCTTCGGCAAGAGCCTCGTGGCCCACCATATTCGCCGCCTGCACCTGCTCTAGCAGAGGCTTCATCTCGGTATACTGCTCCTGCATATGGGGCAGCCAACTCTCGTAGTGAGAGGCGTAGTTTTGCGAATAGTTGGTATTCTTGAGGATAAAGGACTCCTCATAGGTCACCTGATAGTGCAGGCTCATACCGTATTCCAGCGCTTTCAGCGCCGCCACACGGCTGTCCTCTGCCAGGTTGATGGGCGTGCCTGCCATATTTACATAGGAGTGAAGCACTATCTGCAGGAAAGGCACGTCCTGCGTTGCCATCTGATAGCCGCTGCTTTCGGAAGCAACGTTAAGAATATCGGTGGCGTAGGGCAAGGCGTAGCTGTTGCCCTGACTAATCATCACGTGATCCATCTTCTCCTGCACCTTGGACAGGCCGTCCACGCTGTGCTGAATCGAGGAGTTGCGGTCGATGTTATCCGACTGCACGAAATCGGAATACAGCTCGTTGCCCGCCGAGGACAGATACAAGCCGTTGACGTCGTAGCGGTCAAAGGCCTTCAGGAATTTTTCGGTCAGCTTCACCGCCTCGGTGGGACGCAAAATATAGGAAACGGCATGGGCAATCGCGTCCTCATCCAGCTTCTGTCCCGTAGCAAAGGAGCGGTAGGCGATCTCCGCCTCCAGCAAATCCAAAGTGCGGGCAGCGTGTTGCAACGACCAGAATCCGTTACCTTTGCGATCCACCGTCATGGTGTTGACCAGCGGATACAGCACCACGCCCTCATCGTTGGCGTAGTCCACCAGCTTCTTAAAATCGCTTTTACCTCCCAACTGGGACAAGAGTTTCACTTTGGTGGGGAAACTATGGTACACACCACCATTAAACCAACCGTTGAGGATCAGTCGCACGTCATCGATCCCGGCGTCTTCCAGCGCTTTCAGGATGGTGATATTATCGGAATAGGAGGTGGCGGACACCACACCGGTATAGGAAACACCCAAGAAATTCTTATAGCCGGTGACACCGCCGATAGTCTCCAAATAGAAGGGGACGGCAGTTTTTTCCAGCTTTTTCAGCACGCCCGTCTCCACGTAATGCTCACGCAGAGCGGCGGCCATATCGGTATAGCCGTTGTCCCCGCCGTCCAGCAGCATATACTGCACACGGAAGGAGCCGTCATACAAGGTGCGCTGGAATTGCGGAATACGGGTGCTTTCCTCGCTGCCTTCCAGATACACATTATCCTTTTCGTAAACCGTAAACACGGGATATACAGCGTTATACTTATTAAAGCTGCCTGCCTGATACGCCTCAATGTAGGCGGTAGCGGCACCATCTTCAATCAGCGCCAGATAGCCTTCGGTATTCTTCTTCATACCAAAGACAGGCAGGGTGACACGCTCGGTAGGCGACTTCGCCGCCATATTCGCCGTAGCAGTGACGGTCAGGTCATAGCCGTACACCGGCAGGGACAGTTTTTCTTTCGTGCCGGTGGCATCTTTGAAAGGAACGAGAGCGCCACTGCCGTCGGGCAAGAACAAATAGCCTTCATCCTCCATGCCTGCGGTGCCGAACAGTTCAAACAAGGTCAACTTATAGGGATAATAACCCTCGGACTGCTGGATATACGCAGTAGGCACCTCAACGGTGAAGCCCTTATCCGTCAGAGTGTATTTCAGCACGATGGTAAAATGGGCAGGATTCAATGCCGCACTGGTGACGCCAAACTCCACGTTGTCGTCAGCAATATCCGTATCGGTATAACCAACCTGCTGCATCATCTCGTACACACGCTCAAACTGGATGTAGCCACGAGTGGTGAGATTATAGATGTCCTCCGACTCATAATAGCGGTAGTACTTCTCCATCTCGGCACGCTCTTCCTCGTTCAGCTTGTCGAGGATGCGCTTTCTGAATTTGCTTGCGTTGATACTTTGGGGCAGGATGTCGCCCGTCAGCTCGTAATCGCCCAGCATATACTTGACGTACACGCAATCGTCGCCCTTATGTACGGTCGCCTGATATTTCTCCACGCTGTCGGTGTAGCTCTCCATCTGCGAGTAGTTACCACGACTGTCGATGTAAGACAGGGAGAATTGTGCGTTGCGGTTGGCGGTCTCGCCCTCGGGATTGCTGCTCCAGCTGGTGCCGCGCACCGTATCGGTGACGGTAACGCCCATATGCGTGGGATGCAGGGCCAAGGTATAGCGGTCGTTCTCCAGCACCACCTTCGGTTGGGTGCCCAAACCGAGGCTCATCTGCTCCGGCAATTCCGGCGGCGGCGTTGCGGAGGCGTCGTCTGCGGTGGAGCAACCGGAGAAGGACAGCACGACAGAGCTCAGCATCACGATGCTAAGCAGCAAGGCAATCCACCTATTCTGTTGTGCGATTTTACGCTTCATAATGGTTCCTCCAACGAATGGTTAGCTGTAAATGCGCAGGAATAACTCTCGATAAATACTGTAAACGAAGCCGACCAGCTCTTGAATCAAGCTGAAAAACAGCATACAAATCAGCACGATAATGATGGCGGCCACCGCCGTGATAATTAGGGTTAGGAAGGTCTTACCAAAGGAATATTCGTGTATCTGCATAATGGCGATGTACAGCATCAGACCAAACCAAATCCATCCCATCGCCACCACGATGGTGAGATAAGCGGCGTCGTCCAGCGAGAGAGCATAGGACAACAGCGGCACCACAAGGTGCATCACAATCAGCGGTTGCAGAGAATAGCAGGTGCCGATGAAAACGTCCTTCGCCGTGCCCTTGCCGTTCATTAGCGTCGTCACCGACCAGTTTGCCACGACAAACAGCACACCGGGGATGAGCATCATTCGCAACTCGTAGAACAAATCCAGCGGCGTATTGTAGTAAGGATTGTGCATAAAGCTGCGTGCCTGACGATCGAAAATCGTGGCAAGAAACAACAACACTACCAGCAGGATCGCCACAAACACGTTGCCCTTTTGGGAGCGCTTCATCTCCCAAAATTCGTCGATGGGATGACGCAACACCGTCAGTGCATAGCGCAGATCCGCCTTGGCGGGCCAATTCTCACGGCACCACTGACCAAAGTCTTTAACATACTGCTTCAGCGGCTTTCTCGCCTGTTTCGGCAGGTCCGATTTTGCAGACGGCCTCATAGCGTCTCTCCCCTTTCGTTCTTATTTTTCCTTGCTGCGCCGTTTGAGTCGGCGGATGAGAATCCACAACGCCACAACGGCAACCACAACGACGGCGCCCAACAGCACCACCGTGCCAAAATGCTCGTTTAGTTGCTCTTTTTTATACTGCACGTAAGCTTTGGAATACTCCTTGCGTGCGTTGGCAATCTTAAAATACTTCATCGCCTCTTCGTAACGGTTCATACGATAGTGGGCGTAGCCCGCCTTCATGTACGCCAAATCGAAATTACTGTTCATGCGCAGCACGTCCTCCCACAGAAGAATGCTCTGCTCGTAATCTTTCTCCAAATAGGCGTCGATGGCGGAATGGATGGTGGAGGTGTACTCCGTAGGCGTAAAGATGGTCACACTGCAACGGCCTTTATCCAGCACGTAGAGGTTATTATCCACAAACACGACAGCGGAAGGACTGGTGAAGGTGCCCACCTGACCTGTGTGGATACCGCCGAAGACGAACAGCATATTGCCCTCTTCATCATAGGCGAAAATGCGGCCACGCTTACCGTCCAAGGCGTAATAGTTACCGTTTTCATCTTGGGTAATGTCTACAAAGGCGGAAGGACCGACGATTTCGCCGCTTGCTCCGCCCTGCGGGTATAACACGTCTCCCAAGACCTCCTCCGACCCATTCAGCGGAGTTCGGAGGAGGATATCGTCGCCGGAGGAATTAAGACGACGAATGGGAGCTTCCACGTTTTTCACCGACGTGACGGCGTAGATGAAACCGTCACTGTCCAGCGAAATATTGGTATATTCCACGGGCACGAAGGAGGTCAGTCCCTCTTTCTGCTCGTCGGTCATAATGGTTTTCCACACCAAATCGGTGAGTTTGAACACCACACGGTTACTACCAATGAAACCAATGAAGGTGCCTTCGGCGGAGAATTGCATCAGACCTTCGTACACGTTTTTGCACAGTACGAAAACACGACCCGCCTCGTCCACCACCACCTTAAGAGGCGAAAAGGTGAACTCTTCCGACAACAGCACGCTTTCGGGGCTGGAAATTGCCTTAACGAAGTTGCCGTCGACGTCCAGCACCACCACACGGCCGTTGTTGGTATCCGCCACGTAGAGCGAATCCTCTGCATCAAGGAAGATACCGGAGGGAGCGGCAAAGGTTTTGGTCTCGCCGTTTTCCACGTAGCTGTCGATGGTTTTCACCAGATGAAAGGCACGGTCGAAACAATACACCGCATTCGTACCCGAGTCCACAATGTAGAAATGCTCTTTGGCGGCGTCGATTACCAAATCCTCAGGCGCCTTGAGCGCTACCTGCAACTCCGCCGTGCCCAACACGCCGTCGGGCAAATACGGCAGCGGTGCGGCGATATCCACGATACTGCCGTCGCTTTGATAGGAATAGGTATAACTGTAATAGGGCGACGAGGCGCTGACGCCCGTGACCATGACGGCCAACAATATCGTCACCAACAGCAAGATTCTTACCGTTTTCATCTCGTTCACCCTTTCTTTCAAAATCGGTTGGGCAATTAGTCCTTAATGCCCGAGGTTGCCATGGTTTCCACAATCTGTGTTTGGTTGAAAATAAACACCGTCGCAGGCACGATGAGCATCAGCACGCCCACGGCTTGTGCAGCGCCCATCAGCACGATACCGCCGCTGGTAATCTGAGTCAGTGCGTAGGGCAGGGTTTTCAGCTCCTCGCTAAACACGTAGGCGGAGTTGTTTTGCCCCCACATCTGCTGGAACATCAGAATAAATACGGTCAGCCACGCAGGACGGGACATAGGCATCACGATGCGGTAGTAAGTCCCAAAATAGGAGCAACCGTCAATTTCCGCCGCCTCTAACAGCGAGTCAGGGATGGTGCGCATGTAATTGGTCATAATGAACACACCCAGCGAAGAACCCATACCGGGGATAATCACTGCCCAGTAGGTGTCCAGCCAACCCAGCCAAGAGATGGTGAGATAGTTGGCGATATCGTTGACCGTAGACACGAACATCAGGGAATACAGCACCACGCTGTTGAAAAACTTCTGACCGGGGAAAGGAATCTTGGCCAACGGATAGGCCGCCATAGAGGCCAAGAGCAGATGACCGCCCGTGGTAGCCAAAGTCAGAAACACAGTATTGAATGCATAGCGAGAGAAGGGCACATAGGTGGTCTTCATCCGCTTAAACAGCAGAATGAAGTTGTCCAACGTCGGCTCTTCAGGCAGGATGCGAGGCGGAAAGTAGAATAATTCGTTGATGGGTTTGAGCGACATACCAATGGACATCACCAAGGGAATAGCGCTGAAGAAGGCGATGGAGATGAGGATAATCGCCACCACCACGTCGCCGGATTTGCGCCGATTTAGATCGGATCGGCCACTCCAAAGGGAGCGCTTGGTTCTCAATTTCGGTGCCATTCTTACTCACCCACCTTTCGTAGAGCTCTCAGAATGACCAAATTGATGGTCATCATAAAGATGAACAGAATCACCGCGATGGCACTGGCGTAGCCACGCTCCACACGGTAAGAGCTGTAATCCAGCAGATGGGTCATAATCAGATGGCCTGCGTAGTTGGTGCTGGGGAAACCGGCCAAGGCGATGGATACGTTGGCGTTAGCAAACATACCCGTGACCTGCAACACCACAGCGGTCATCATATGCGGCGCCATCTGCGGAATGGTGACGTACCACAATTCCTGCACACGGTTACGCACGCCGTCGATGGCGGCGGCCTCATACAGCTGTTTGTCCACCGAGGACATACCGGCACGCAGGGACAAAAAGCCGACGCCCATACTCATCCACAACTGCACGATAATCAGCATCGGCAGAATCCACGTATCGGTAGTAAACCACTGGATGGGCTCAGAAATCAGTTGCAGCTGCATCAGCAGGCTATTGGCATAGCCGTGAATATCGCCGCTGAAGATGACGCCCCAAATGGTGTACACCGTACCCGAGATGGTAGGTACATAGAACAGGAAAGTAAGAATGGCACGGAGATAGCGGTTCAAATCGTTAATCGCCCACGCCACAAAGAAGGATAGACCGAAGCCACCCACACCCGTAAAGATGGCGAAGATGATGGTGTTTTTCACCGCCAAGGGGAAAATCTCGTCGTTGACAAAGAGATTGCGATAATTCTGCAGGCCCACGAAAACAGGATCCTGCAGCACGCTATACTTCGTCAAACTCAAAGCGAAAGAGATGAGAACGGGAGCTACCGTAAACACAAAGAACAGCAGCATAAAAGGAGCAATCATGAAATACGCAGAGCGATACTTCACCATCCGTCGGCCCGTATAGCGCAACCGACCCTGGCGACCGTTACCCGTCGTTTTCATTTTCATCCCTCCTTCTTAGTCTTCCAACTCAAATTCTTCTCGCTTGATACGCAGCTCGTTGTTAATCTGGATGACCGCATCCAGCAAGGTCTCTCGGGGCGATTCGCCCATATTGATGACCGACTTAATCGCGTTGTCCACGCTACGACCCGTGTAGTAGCCGCCAGGTACCTCGGGGATACCCTCTACCCACTCCCACTGGGTCTGAATCTGCTGGGCAATGGAAGAACTCCAAGGCAATTTCTGCATCGCCTCCAAGTTTGCGGTCGCCCAACGGGCGGAACGGCCCTGCAGGGCCTCAATCTCCTGACCGTAGCGCACCTGCGTATCCGCCGAGGTCCACCACTTCAGGAATTCCCAAGCATCATCCACATTTTTAGCGTTTTCAAACAGCATGGCGCAGGACACGTTAGAGGCCACGCTGCGGTCGATGGTGCCGTCTGCAAGAGGCGTACCGGGAATGGGAGCCATGGACCACAAGCCCTGAATCTCAGGTGCGGCCACGGACAAGGTGTTGTAGAAACCGTAGGACGTGATGATAATCGGCATCTCGCCCGTGCGGAAGCGGTTGACGTCGCTGTAACTG
The DNA here is from genome assembly GCA_045660625.1 of Acutalibacteraceae bacterium. Taxonomy (GTDB): domain Bacteria; phylum Bacillota; class Clostridia; order Oscillospirales; family Acutalibacteraceae; genus UBA5905. Next base: position 22,633 of record JAZREF010000081.1, on the reverse strand, counting down.
ATGGGCAAATCGTACTTGGTATAGAATTCCGACCACTGTACGAAGGCCTCGATACCCTCTAAGGTATCCAGCACGCAACGGCTACCGTTTTCGTTGTACACGGTGGCGTTATTCTGCAACAGCAGCGCCGAGAACATATCGTTGATACCCGAGGCCGAGCTACCCGACTGCACCGTAGCAGGGGTAGGCAGGCCGATGCTGTAATGCCGCTCGCTGAGCTGAGGTATCAGGCGATACAGCTCATTCCACGTATCGGGCGGTGTTGCGCCGATTTCCTCCAGCACGTCGGTGCGGTAGAACATCATCATAAAGTTCTGCTGCTCCGGCAGAGCATACAACTTACCATCGTACTGCAGCGGTGTCAGCGCACTCTCTGCAAAGCGAGCCGTCACCTCGTCAATATCCTCAAACTGATTGAGGTCGTAGGCCGCACCACGGATACCGTAGTTCACCGCCTGAGATTGACCTTGGAAAAGGGCCACGTCGGGGCCCGAGTTGCTGGCCACCGAGCGCAGCAGCGCATCCATATCCACCAGTTTGATGGTCAGGCGGATGCCCGTCTGCTCGGAAAAGTAGAAGTCGGACAAGTTCTTAATGATATTCGCCTGATCACGGCCGCTGGCGCCCGCCATCCATAGAGTGACCTCGCCGGTGGCCTGGCCGTCAATCTCCACGAAGCTGTCCACAACGTAATAATCGTGGACGAAGGAGACGATAAAGGCACGGATACCCTCCCACAATCTGCGGAAAAAGCCGGCCTCAGCGGCAGGCAGCTCTGCATCGGGAGCACACACCATAATCTTGTCAATCAGCAATCCCACCTCACTGGCGGAAACAATCCAAGAGGCCAACGAGTTGAGGTTTTCGCTCAATTTAGACAGACGAGTTGCGATGGTGTTGGGGCGCTCTACGAAGCTCTCCAACTGCACCAATAACTGGTTGACGTACACCGTCTGCTCGCCGCCGGAGTTGGACAGCGCCTCCAAGCCGGCTTGCACCTGCTTGAGGGAGGTGATATTGCGGTCTATGGTATCCATCAAATGAGGAATCTTCTCATCCAAATCGTAATCACGATAGGTATCCGGCACGCTACCGGTAATCATCAGCACCTCGCGATACAGACGATTCAGCTCGGTGACGCTGTCGTTGGCCTGCTCCAGCAGGTTGTACATATCACCCAGTACCACCGTCAGGCGCAGGACGTGAGTACCTTCTTCCAAATAGAAAAGATACGGCTCATCCTCCTCACCCAGCGCCATCACTTGCCAGTCCATGGAATACTTCACCGTCAGGCTCTCCGCCTCGGCGAAGGGCAGAGCGCCGTCGATGGTGAGACGACGATAGGCGTTACCGCCGGACACGAAATCCTGCAGAGTCCGCAGGGCAATCTTGTACAGACCGCTCTTCGGTGCGGTAATCTCCCACTCAATCCACTGGTGCTTGTATTTCCAGTTGTTGCCACCGATACAGTTGAGCTGGGTGGTGGTCAAATCGAAGGGCTCGGTGAGAGTAGAGGTGCGATTCTCCACCGCATACAGCGTATTGGTGGACTTATAAGCGGCATCCTCGCCCTGATAGGAGAGCATCTCACCGTCGTAGGCGGTATATCCTGCCGCCTGCCACAGAGCCAACTGCTCTACATAGGGCAAAGCGGTAGCCTCTTGCTCAAAGCGAATCTCGGACAGCGCCATCGGCTCCGCCACGCCCTCCAGGGCGATGGTGTGCTCGCCGGCGGTGAGGTACAGGGAAATGCCTTCGTCATTAAATGTGGCGTTACTCACCGCACGGACAGTCTGCCACAGGAAGCACTCTTTTTGCGGGCGACGGTACTCGTTGCCCATCTTGCTGTAAATCTTCTCACCCTCATCCTCGTATACACGGTTGAAAATGAGGTCACGAGCCTCGCTGAAGGGCAAGGCGCCGTCTAAGTACAGTGCACGCTCGATGGTAGCGCCCTTGCCTGCTACGGCACGATATGTAAAGAACAGATCGTAAAAGCCGGTCTCAGCCACAGAGAAGGTCCAGGTAACCATACCGCTGTCACCCGTCACCAGAGCGGCAACGCCGTCCAGCGTCTCCACTTTTGCCTGTGCCTTTTCGTCCGCTACGTAATTCTCGGTAGCGGTAATGGTCAGCGGCGTAGTGGGACGAGCCGCCTGACCATTTTGCTGGGCATATTCGGCATAGGAGAAGGCCGATTTTGTTGTGCCGACGGCAACATCTTCTATTTTGCTGTTTGTTGCGTCAGGAGGAACGGATGTATCTCCCACCACGGGTAACGTGGCCGCTACGCTACACAACAACAGTGCCACGCACAACGTCATCGCAATGACTTTTTTCATTCGTTTCTCTCCTTTGCTGCGTATTTTCCAGTAATTTCCATTTAAATAAAACGTTTGACAAACCTCGTCGAAACGTTTATAGTGATTTTGTAAGGGAAATTACGGCGCACCGAAAAACACTTTCGATGTTTCATCTTCTCATCTCGATATTACTATTTTCCTATACATTTTTTCAACGCTTGATGTGACAAAAAGTGTGCATTTTGTGACCTGTGGCTTTTGTCACATTCGCTAACTTCATCAAAGAAAGGGGATTATTTATGTATAAAATACCCGATACCTACGTGTATTTGTCTCCATGGAATCCGTCCATCAACCTGCGACAGGTCGGTGCGGACACGCCCTATCCCGGTTATCAATACGGCCCTGCCATACGCGACTTTTATCTTATCCACATTATCACCAAGGGGCGTGGTATATACAGCGCTCGCGGCACCGACTACGTCCTTAAAGAGGGCGACGCTTTTTTGATTCACCCGAACGAACTAACGGTATACAAAGCGGATAAAACCGATCCTTGGAAATACTACTTTTTCTCTTTTTCCGGCGCCATGGCGCGTGACCTGCTGCCGGGTATGGGATTCACCGGAGACCGTTTGACCATCTCCCTCTCCGATCCGCAACAAATGGCTGACTTGATTATGGACTGCGTCGATGTCATTGACAGCAACTCCACCCTCGACCACCTGTCATCAATAGAGCATCTTTTTCGCATTGCCACCGCCTTTTCTCGCAACGTTTCCGCTGACGAGGGCGAGGAAATTCAGGTGAACGCATACATACAAAAGGCGATTGCCTACATCGAGTTGAACTACGCCAACAACATCACCATCAACGATTTAGCCAAGGCGTTGGCCATCGACCGCAGTTACCTCTACCGTGTATTTAAGAGCGGCACGGGCGTGTCTCCCAAGGAATACCTTAATGACTATCGTCTCAACGCCGCACGGCAACTGCTGGAGAACACCGACCACTCCATTTCCCAGATTGCTCTCTCGTCGGGATTCTTCTCCTTTTCCGCCTTCTATCGCTCTTTCGTACAGAAGTACGGACAATCTCCTCGTGAGTATCAAAACGCCTATCGCAGCAAAAAAAGCAGTGTCGAAAGCACAGACAACAAATAGCAATGTTTAGACAACAAATCCCCTTGCGCATCCTCCGTTTTTCTATTATGATTAAAGTATAACCTCACTATGGCAACTGAACTTTGAGAGGAGAAATGATTATGCGGATCAATACGCCCCCTATGGGTTGGAACACTTGGAACACCTTCGCCACCAACATCAACGAGCAATTGATTTTGGATTCGGCCAAGATTATGGTATCCAGCGGCCTGCGTGACGCCGGATACAACTACATTGTCATCGATGACGGCTGGTGCCTGCGTCAGCGTGACGAAAACGGCCGTTTGGTGGCCGACCCCGAGAAATTCCCCCGTGGCATCCGTGCCTTGGCGGACGACCTCCACGCTATGGGTCTCAAGCTGGGCATCTACTCCTGCGCCGGCAATATGACCTGCGGCCGCTATCCCGGCAGCAACTCCTACGAGTTCATCGACGCCGAGACCTTCGCCGAGTGGCACATCGACTATCTCAAATACGACTATTGTCACAAACCCATCCACGAGGTAGGCCAGCAGCTGTATCTGCGTATGGCCACCGCACTGGCCAACAGCGGCCGTGACATTCTCTTCTCCGCCTGCTCTTGGGGTTCTGAGAATACCCACGAGTGGATCAAATCCACCGGCTCTCACACCTGGCGCTCCACGCCGGACATTGCGGATAACTGGGAAAACATTTGCAATCTGGTGCGTATGCAGAAGCCTCTGCTGCCCTACAACGGTTTGGGTTGCTTCAACGATATGGATATGCTGGTGGTGGGTATGAACGGCGTCGGTCACGTGGGCCTCACCGGTTGCACCGAAACTCAGTATAAGACCCATTTCGCTCTGTGGGCGTTTATGGGCTCTAACCTGATGATTGGTTGCGACATCCGCAATATGTCTCCCGAGACGAAACGCATCCTCACCTGCGAGGGCCTCATCGCCATCAATCAGGATGGTGCTTATCGCCAGCCCTTCTCCGTAGGCGGTAGCGTAGAGTCCCAGAACAACGACCTGGACGACAGCTTTGTATGGGCCAAGTTGCTGGAGGACGGCCGCTTCGCCATCGGTTTCTTTAACCTCAGCGACAGCAAGCGCAATCTGTACTTGTCCCTCAACGATTTGGCTTTGCACCGCTTCTGCGACCGCAAACTGGTGCTCCATGATGTGTGGAGCGGCGAAACCTGCGAGACGGTGGACGGCTTCTTCCTCTGCCCCACCGACGCCTACGATTGTCACGTGTTTATCGCCGACGTGGTGAAAGCGTAATGAGCCGCTGTCAAAAATGCGACAGCCCACTGTCAGGTGATGAAATCGGCCTACATAAAAAGCTGTGGGACAAGCGAGATACCTCCTATCTGTGCCTGACCTGCTTAGCCGAGCGCCTGCGCTGCGAGCCGTCGCTGTTACAGGAAAAAATCCGTCAGTTCCGAGAGCAGGGCTGCGTCCTCTTCGCCGAAATCTGACGATGAAAGGAGCCGCCATATGCAGATTTTCGTCGATTTTCATCGTATCGTCGGCCCGATTAAGCCGATACACAGCGTAGGCGAGCCGCCCTATTACGGCACCTTTCTCAGCAACCTGCACTATCTGCAACAGGCAGGCGTGCCCTATGCCCGTTTACACGACATTGGTATGTGCGGCTATTCCCGTCGCTGGGTGGATATTCACCATATCTTCCCCGATTTTTCTGCTGATGCCACCGACCCTGCTTCCTATGATTTCACCTTTACGGATTGCCTGATTAACGCCTTGGTCGAGCACGGTATCGAGCCACTTTTTCGATTAGGCACCTCTATCGAAAACGACGCCGCCATCAAAGCCTACCATATCGATCCGCCGGCGGATTACGAGAAATGGGCGGTGGTGTGCGAGCACATCATCCGTCATTACACCGAGGGATGGGCAAACGGCTTTCACCACACCATCACCTATTGGGAAATTTGGAATGAACCGGACAATGAAGAAGACCCGATGCTCAACCAAATGTGGCGTGGCAACAAAGAGCAATATTACGCCCTCTACGGCGCGGCCTCTCGCCACCTGAAGAAATGCTTCCCTCATCTAAAATTCGGCGGCTACGGCAGTTGCGGCTTCTACTCCTTGCTCAACAGCGAGGTAGAAGGCACCGCCGCATCCCTGCGCACCGCCTATTTCATCACCTTTTTGGATGGTTTCCTCAATTATGTACGTGAAAACAACTGCCCGCTGGACTTTTTCTCGTGGCACAGTTACGATTCCATCCCCCACACCCGTCTCTACGCGGATTATGCCCGTAGGCAGTTGGACGAGGCAGGCTTTACCCACACCGCTCTCATCTGCGATGAATGGAATAACGAATTCCGCCGCCGCAGCACCCACGAGCACGCCACCCTCACCTGCGGTATGCTGCTGATGTTCCAGAATTCTCCTGTGGATATGGCGCACTTCTACGACGCCCAAATCAGCGCAAGCCCCTATTCGGGATTGTTTGACCCTTGCAGCTATCTGCCCTATCCCGCCTATTACGCCTTCACCGCCTTTCAGCGGTTGTATGCATTAGGCGAGCAGGCGGCATTGACTTGCGACGCCGACGCCGTCTGCGCCGTTGCCGCCACCGACGGTAGGACGGGATGTGTTCTCATCGCCAATCCCACCGCCGAGCCGATACCGCTTACCTTACACAGCAATGGGCAGGTGCGCGGCTGTTACCTCACCGCCGATGGGCGCACCGAGGAACCGACCTCGCTCCCATCCGCACTACCGCCCTATAGTTTTCTGTCCGTTCTGCTCGACGTGGAATGACACACCACAGAAACGAAGTTATGCAGACCGGAGCAGTTTTTGCTCCGGTCTGTTTTGCCTTTTTTGAAAATTGAGCCTATCAGAAAGGATGTCAGATTATGGAAAACAAAGAGTTCATTTTCGGTGTCGCCACCGCCTCCTATCAGATTGAGGGTGCCGCCTATGAAGACGGCCGCACGCCCTCGATCTGGGACACCTTCTCCCACACCCCCGGCTTGGTGGTCAACGGTGACACGGGTGACGTGGCCTGTGACCACTATCACCGTTACAAAGAGGATGTACAGCTCATCGCCGACTTGGGCGTGGACTACTACCGTTTCTCGGTGGCGTGGCCTCGTATTTTTCCTCGCCTCGGCGAGTACAATCCCGCAGGTATGGAGTTTTACAAAAACTTACTGAAAGAATTGAAGAGCAAAAACATCAAGACTGCCGTCACGCTGTATCACTGGGACCTGCCTCAGTGGGCACAGGACCGTGGTGGCTGGCCCAACCGTGAGGTGGTGGACTGGTTTATGGAGTTTGCCGTCAAGTGCTTTGAGGAATTGGGCGATTTGGCGGATATGTGGTACACCTTCAACGAGCCTATGTGCGTGGCTGAGGTTGGCTATTTCCACGGCGGACACGCACCCGGCATTCGTGACGTCAACCAATTTTTGCCTGCTTGGCACAACGTGGCGCTGTGCCACGGCCTAGCGGTGAAAAAGTACCGTGAGATGGGCTTTACCGCCCCCATCGGCATCGTGATGAACACCCAGCAGCAGACGCCCTACAATCCCGAAGACCCCGACGACGTCCGCGCCGCCGACTTTGGCAACAAGGCGTACAACGGCTGGTATTTGGACCCTGTGTTTAACGGTCGCTATCCCGAGGAGGGCATCCGTGCTTGGGGCGCCAAGGGCGGTCGCTTCGACTTCATCCAAGAAGGCGATATGGAGATCATCAGTCAGCCTATCGACTTTATCGCCATCAATTACTATCAAGAGTTCTACGCCCACTATCTGCGTGAAGAGGACGGCGTTATCTATTACGAAAACATCCAGACCGACGGCCTGAAAACCATGATGAATTGGGACATCACCCCTCAGGGTCTGGAAAACGTCATCCGCCAGATTCGCGAATACACCGACCTTCCCCTGCTGGTGGCCGAAAACGGCTCCGCATGGCCGGACAAAGTGGCGGAGGACGGCGGCGTACACGACCAAAACCGCATCAACTATCTCAACAGCCATTTGGATGTGGTGAAAGAATGCAACAAAAAGTGCCTCAATGTCTGGGGTTACTTTGCTTGGTCGCTGATGGACAACTTTGAATGGGCAGAGGGCTACGGCCCTCGCTTCGGCCTCATTCACGTGGACTATCAGACGCTCAAGCGCACGCCCAAGGACAGCTATTATGTATACCGCGACCGCATCGCTCACTGGAACGAGGATTGATTATGAAAGCTACCGCCCATTTACAACTGAATGAACTGCAAAAACCTTCCGCCATCTACCGCAGTGCGCCCTTTTGGTCGTGGAACGGTGAGATGGAGGAGGCGCGTGTCTCCAAGCAGCTTTCCGCCTTCTACGAGGTGGGTATGGGCGGCGGCTTTATCCACAGCCGCTCGGGTCTGAAAACGCCCTATATGGAGGACCAATGGTTTGCCTGCGTGCAAGCCGCCATCGACACGGCGGTTCGTGAGGGCGGCAAGGTCTATCTCTATGACGAGGACCGCTATTCCTCGGGTTTTGCCGGCGGCGACGTCTGCCGCACAAACCCCAACTTTCGCCAGCGACACCTGACGGTTGCCACCGCACCCGTCCCCGACAGCGACACCATCGCCACTTTTGCGGTGCGCCGCAGCGACCCGACTCGAGTCACCGCCTACCGCCGTCTAACAGAGGGCGAGGTAGCCACCGATGGTGAGGAAACCCTGTGGTTTCAGGTGGGCGATTTCGTGCGCAACCCCAATTGGCACAACCACTGTGACCCCATCGATATTTGCAACGCCGAGGCGGTAGACACCTTCATCTCCCTGACCCACGACCGCTACGCCGCCCACTGCGGCGCCTATCTGGGCGACGTCATCCCTGCTATGTTTACCGATGAGGTGTGCCTCGCCGTACTCCTCAGTGGCAAACGCACCGAGGACGTCATCGCCAATCACCACTGGACACGAGACTATCCCCGCATCTTCTCAGAGCGCTATGGTTACGATTTTCGGGACTATCTACCTGAACTGTTCTTCGCCGTAGACCATCCTCTTCGCCCCTCTCTGCCGAGAGACTATTTGACGGGTCTGTCCGACCTGTTTGAAGAAAACTATTCCCGCCGTTGCGGCGAATGGTGTGCCGCCCACGGCATCGCCCTGACGGGACACCTGAATTTTGCCGGCTTTTTGGACTTTGCCCGTTGCGGCAACGCCCTGCGCCATTTCCGCCACTGGCAGTGGCCGGGCATGGATATCCTCACCGATCAGGTGGGTAAAGTATCCGCCTTCAAAATGACCTCTTCCGTCGCCCATCAGCACGGTGAAGGCCGTGTGGTGTGCGAAACCTACGGCTGTACCGGCTGGGACTGGCCGCCGGAGCGCCAGCGCTTTCAAAGCGGTTGGCAATTCTGCGTGGGCGTCAATTTCCGTTGCCAGCATTTGTCCCACTACACCTTGGCAGGATGGGGCAAAAAGGATTATCCCGGCAGTATGACGCCCCACACCCCTTGGTTTGCGGACTATCGTGAGATTGAGGACCACTGCGCCCGTCTCTCCTATGCTCTGACCCGTGGCGTCTACGCCGCACGCACGCTGGTGCTGTCTCCCTACACTGCCGTGGCAGATCTCTTCCGCGGCCATCATTTTGACGACAGTGACCCGGCCGCCGCCATCTTAGCGGCCTGCAACGCAGACTGGGAGCATATCAACAGCACCTTGCTGGCCCATCACATCGACTTTGACTACGCCGACGAGGGCGATGTAATCGCCGAAAACGGCGCTGTCGCCGTCGGTCGTATGCACTACGACCGTGTGCTTGTGTTGCCGTGGCACACCCTTTGTGCCGCTACCGAAGCGGTGCTGGCGCAAGCAGGCGTACCCGTCTATCGTCTGACGGACGGCACCATCCCTGCCGACGTACTAGATGAAATCGGCGCCGATTGCCGCATCACGGCAGAAGGCGCCAACGCCGCACAGATATGGTCCACCCGCCGGTTGGATGGAGACAAAACCGTGCTGTTCCTGCAGTCTATGGCGGACAGCGAGCAGGTCGCAGAGATTTCCATCGCCGCACCCTCTCCCGTTTTACTGCTGGAGGAGCGCACGGGCGACCTCATCGCCCTGCCCTCCGTTACCGAGGAGGGCACAACCACCGTTACCCTCACCCTACCGCCCCATCACAACGCCCTCCTCCTCTTCGGTTATGATTTTATGGGCAAAGCTATGCCTGCTCCTCTGCCAACGCAGACGATTGCCCTACCCGACGGCCCCTACGCCTACACGATGGAGGAAGATAACACCCTGCCCTTAGACACGGTGCGCATTCGCATGGATGGCGGTGCTTGGTCAAAGTCTATCTCCATCTCGGAGGCGGAGGAACGCATTCGCCTGCACTACAACCTGCCGCCTATGCTCTTCTACGATACCGCCCAGCCGTGGTATCTCCACCGCCATCGGTATCAGGCTTTTACCGAGGAATGGCAGATGAAATGCACCTTTACAGTGGCTGATCTGCCCTCTCGTTGTCGTCTTGCGCTGGAGGGATACGCTACCTACGACACCGTCACACTCAACGGCACGGCAATCCCCGCCCCTGATGGATGGCTGATCGACGAAGACTGGCAAACGGCGGAAATCACACCTCTGCTGAAAGTCGGCGAAAACGAATTACTGCTCACCTTCCACTATAACACGGATTTGGAGCTGGAGAACTTCGCCCTCGAGGGTGATTTTGCCGTATCCTGTATCCACACGGAGAAAGGCTGGCTGGCGGACAATCTGCAGCTGACCACCCTCCCTTCCCGCATCTCCGCCGGCCCGTGGGCAGACAACGGCCTGCCCTTCTATACAGGGCGCCTAACCTATCATATTCCCGTACACAGCGACGGCACACCCTGCGTGCTGGATTTATCTCACACGCAGGCGCTGGGCTATGCGGTAACGGTGGGCAAGCATCGAGAGGCACGGCTGTGTGCGCCCTTTATCTTCGATTTGACCCCTCACCTGACGGAGGGCGAGAATACGCTGCACATTCAGCTCATCCCCGGCCGCAAGAATCTTCTCGGCCCTCTCCACGTGGATAATCCCACCTTTGCCGATCCCTACGATTTCCGTTTTGACAGCGTCGGATGGCAGGAGGAATATACTCTGCACACTTTCGGCCTGAATGGGAGGTAACGTATGTCTTACCGAATTTACGCCGACCACGCGGCAACCACACCCCTAGACCCTGACGCCCTGACGGCGATGCTACCCTATCTCACCGACCTCTACGGCAACCCTTCGGCGCCCTATGGTGCGGCAGGGGCGGTGCGTGAGGCCGTAACACAGGCACGGCGCACCATCGCTACCTGTATCGGTGCCGACCCCGAGGAGATTTACTTCACCTCCGGCGGTACCGAGGCGGATAACTGGGTCATCCAAGGCACAAGCGGTGCCGTGGCGGTCTCGGCTATCGAACACCACGCCGTGCTTTCCCCTTGCGCAGCCGCACAGCGGCAGGGACGTTCCGTCTCTTATATCCCTGCCACGGCAGAGGGTATCGTCACCACCGAAGCGGTGGAAAACAGCCTCACTCCCGACACAAAACTGGTATCGGTGATGGCGGCGAATAACGAACTGGGCACCATCCAACCCATCGCCGCCCTCGTTGAGGTCGCACACCAACACGGCGCTCTCTTTCACACCGATGCGGTGACCGCCGTCGGCCGCATACCGCTGGATGTCAGGGCGCTGGACGTGGATTTTCTCTCTGCTTCTGCACATAAATTCGGCGGTCCAAAAGGTGTCGGCTTTTTGTATATCAAAAAAGGCACCGCCATCGCCCCTCTGCTGTATGGCGGTGCACAGGAAAACGGCCTGCGTGCAGGCACCGAAAACGTGGCCGCCATCATCGGTATGGCGGTTGCCCTGCGTAACGCCGTCACCCATCTTTCGTCTCGCCGCGCCCATCTTGAGCGGTTGACCGCTCTGCTTTTGGACGGCCTGCAGGCGGCAGGCATCCCCTTTATCCGCCACGGCGGCACGAATATCCTACCCGGCTATTTGAGCCTTGCTTTCCCCTCCATGGCGGCGGAAAACCTGCTCCATCGGCTGGATTTGCAGGGCATCTTGGTGTCTACCAAGGCGGCCTGCGACGGCAAAAATACCGCCATCTCCCACGTATTGCAGGCCATCGGCCTGTCGGAGAAGATGGCCGCCTCTACTATCCGCATTTCCTTCGGCCACACCAACACCGAGGCCGATGTAACCGCTTTCCTCACCGCTTTGCAAGAGATTTTCACCCCATAACACCGCACAAAGGAGGACCACTCGTGAACAAAACGCCATTCTTTGATCGAGCCTTGCCCGTGTGGCCCGCTGACACCCTACGGGAGAAGAATATCACTATCGGCCTATACGCCGCCGTATCTTGCGCCGACTGCCTGCGTATCACCACCGCCGAAACCTATCGGGTGTTTGTGGACGGCGTGTTTTACGCCTACGGCCCTGCCCGTTGTGCCCACGACCACTATCGTGTGGACGAAATTTCCCTGCCTACCACCGCTGTCCACGTGGCGATTGAGGTGGTACATTATGCCGTCAACAGTTTTTGTTACCTGCAAGCAGACGGCTTCGTGCAGGCGGAGATTCTCTCTCACGGGCAGGTGATTGCCGCCACGGGCGGCGATGGATTCGCCTATTTCCGTCTCAGCGGACGGGTGCAGAAGATACAGCGCTACAGTTATCAACGTCCTTTCGTGGATGGGTGGCAATTAGCGCCCTCCTATGCCGATTGGCGCATTGGCAAGGCTTGCGCCTTTACACGTCCCATCACCGTCAGCGAGACAGCAAAAAAGCGCTTGGTGGCCCGTGGCATCCCCAATTACACCTTTACCGACACCTGTGCCCGTCGGCAGATTGCCGCAGGCACCTTCACCGAAGGGCATATCCCCGCTCGATACAAAAAGGACCGTTCGCTCACCCGACTTTACGACCCCGACAGCGGTAGCTTAGAGGGTTATCTCGAAGACGAATTGGAGTGGCACCTCTCCGACACGGTGCAAGAATGGCGCTACACCACCACAGGCGAGGATACCGAGGAAATACACCTATCCGCCCACGAATGGGCGCTTTTGGCCCTACCTATGGAAAAGACCGGCTTCATCACCGCCCGTCTGCATTGCGAGTCAGATACCTCGCTGTGGCTCCTCTTCGACGAGGTGCTCACCGACGGTGACATAGACCCTCTGCGCATGGAGTGTTGCAACATTCTGCGACTGGATTTGGCGGCAGGCGACTACGATTTTCTCTCCGCCGAGCCCTATGGCTTTCGCTATCTCAAAGCAGTGTGTCGAACGGGACAGGTTACCATCCGCCATCTAGGCGTAAAGGAATTGACTTGCCCCATCCCTGTCACCGCCACCTATGCCGCCGACAACGAAAAACGGCAGGCCATCTATACAGCGGCGGTGGAAACCTTCCGCCAAAACAGCGTGGACATTTTTATGGACTGCCCCACCCGTGAGCGGGCAGGCTGGCTGTGCGACAGTTTCTTCACCGCACGCACCGAACGCTACCTGACGGGGCAAAACGCCATCGAGCGTAATTTCCTCGAAAACTTCCTGCTCCCCGACCGTTTCCCCTGCCTGCCCGAGGGCATGGTGCCTATGTGCTATCCTGCCGACCACAGCGACGGCAACTTCATCCCCAACTGGGCAATGTGGCTGGTGCTGGAGTTGGAGGACCGCTTGCAGCGTGTGGGAGATCGAGAGTTTATCGACCGTTTCCGCCCACGGGTATATGCCCTGCTGGATTGGTTTGCGCAGTATGAAAACGCCGACGGCTTATTAGAGTGTCTCCCCGGTTGGGTGTTTGTGGAATGGTCTAAGGCCAACGACCTGGTGCAGGATATCAACTTCCCCACCAATATGCTGTACGCCCGTATGCTGGAGGCGGTGGATACTCTCTTCGACGACACCGCCCTGCGAGAAAAAGCACGGCGGCTGAAAGAGTGTATTCGTCAGCGTTCCTACAACGGCACTTTCTTCACCGACAACGAGGTGTACAGCTCCGACGGTCTGCCCCACTCCACGGGCGAATGCACCGAGACCTGCCAATATTACGCCTTTTTCACCGGCGTGGCCACGCCGCAGACCTATCCTGATTTGTGGCGAACGCTGACCACCGACTTCGGTCCTCACCGCACCGACGCCTATGCTCACGTCCACCCTGCCAACGCCTTCATCGGCAACTATCTGCGGCTGATACTGTTGGCGCAAGAAGGATACAGAGAGCAACTGCTGGCCGAAATCGAAGGCTATTTCGGCTATATGGCGCAGCGAACAGGCACCTTGTGGGAGCACGTGGGCACCACCGCCAGTTGCAACCATGGCTTTGCCTCTTACGTTGTCTGCCTGCTCCTATCGGACGACTCCTGTTCCGCCACGAAAGAAGAGGATGGCGTATGAAAGATTTCTCTTATTGGCAAAAGTGCTGGTGGCGTTGGCTGCTGTTTGGTGCCGTGATGACCTCCACCATCGCTCTCGCCTCTTGGCTTATATTGAGCAATCTGTACCGCTTTCTGTCCTTCAACCCTCAATTTGGCGACATCTTCGCCCAGATTGCCGATGCACCGATGGCGCCTCCCATCCTTCCCGTGCTGATTCCGTCCTGCCTTTACTGTCTGCTTGGCTCCCGCTTGGCCACCAAGGGTAAGGGTGGACGTCTGACAACGGTGTTGGTGGGCATTCCCGTGTGGCTGCTGCTTTTAATCGGATCGATTCTGCTGACCAAGGTCAATCACATTCTCTTCGGGGATGTGCTGTTCTCTCTCATCGACCTGCTGCGTAGCGGCGTACTGTGAGGATACTATATGAAACGTAATTTTCTGATTTGGTGTTTGGTGGTTTCCCTACTGTTATCCGGTTGTAGCTCCCATGGGAGCGAAAAGAAAACCAACGACTATTACACCGTCGGCTTTGCGACAGTAGAGATCCCCCTACCCGAAGATTCCGATCAACCCCTATACATCGCCGGCTACCACCAGGGGTGGGAGGTCTCCGGTGTACTGGACCTGCAACGAGCAAACGCTCTTTGGCTGGATAATGGTGCCACTTCCCTACTGCTCATATCCATCGACTGCATCGGTCTGGACGGCGGCACCGTAGCAGAGATCCGCGACCGCCTGGACAGCTTCTGTCGAGAGACGGGTTGCGACTCGGTAAACGTCGTATCCACCCATACCCACGCCGGCGTGGACACGCTGGGTCTGTGGGGACCGTTGGCTCAGGACGGCAAAAACGATGCCTTTATGGAGAGTCTGAAACAGGCCGCCGTACAAGCTGCCAAGGCCGCCTATGCGGATCGCTCGGTTGGTACGCTATCCTATGGTGCCAGCGAGATAGAGGGGACGCAGGAAGACTCCCGTCTCCCCCACGTCTATGACAATCGGTTGTATCAGTTGTATTTCACCCCTGACAATCCCGAACAAAACGGCATTCGTGTTGTTTCCTTTGCTGCCCACGCCGAGTCGCTACGAGGGGATAACCGCCTGGTTTCCCGCGATTACCCCGGCTCTATGGCGGATACGATATACCAGCGCACCGGCGACGACGTATTGTTTCTGCCCGGTGCCATCGGCGGACTGATTATGACCTCAAAGTTATACGATGACCCCTTCTTACCTATTCCCAATATGACCCACACGGGCAAAGACTTGGCATTAGCCGCCCTCAATCAAGAAGATTTTCGCCCTCTTGATACCGATATAACCATATCTCGCGTAAGTTTTGACACCCAATTGAGCAACACCGTGTTTATGTATTACCGCTTCCTCGGCATTCTGAAAAACGATGTGCGTCGCACCTTGGGAGGGCACTATCTGCTGCGCAGTGAGGTCTCCGTCATTCGCCTGGGAGACGCCACGCTGGTGCTAATGCCGGGCGAGGTATTCCCGGAACTCATCAGCGGAACGGGAAAAGACGAAGACCCCGAGCCCTATGCCGACATCGCCGCCCGCCATGGGCAGAAAAACGTGATTTTCGTAGGATTAGCAAATGATGAATTGGGCTACATCATCCCCCCCAGCGACTATGTGCTATCAGAAGATGCCCCCTACTTCAACGAAGCCGAAGGAGATCACTATGAAGAAACCAATTCAGTGGGTGTCGATTGCGCCGACGATTTGGCAAAAGCCTTGGAAAAGGCGCTGGAAAAGTGCAGTAAAAAAGACCGCTGACAAACCGTCAGCGGTCTTTTATTTATGCATTACAGATTCAGAAAATCAATGCGATAGGTCAGGCCGAAGGCATCTGCCACCGCTTTAAGTTCCTCGTCACGGATGGTGTTGATATGGGGCAGGTGAGCAATCTTCATATACAGCTCTGCCGCCTTCTCCACCGTCTCGATGAGACCGAAGGTCTCGTCCATATTGCGGCCTGCGCCGTAGATGCCGTGGAGACCCCACACCACCAAGCGGTAATCCTCCATCTTCTGCGCCGTGGCAACACCGATGTCGTTGTTGCCGCACACCATCCAGGGCAGTACGCCGATACCGTCGGGGAACACCACGATACACTCGGTGCACATCTCCCAAATGGTGTGGGTGAACGCCTTATCCTCCAGCAGATGTACGTGGGTCATGGCCAAGGTGTTCGTGGGATGGGTGTGCATCACCACACGGTGCTGAGGATCCTTCTTCAGACGCGTCATATGGCTCATCAGATGGGCAGGCAACTCGCTGGTGAAGCGGCCACCGTCCTTGTATCCCCACAGCAGTTCTGCCGTAGTGCCGTCGGCGGCAATACGAATGATACCCAGATTGTTCTCAGGGTCCTTCTCCACGTTCTTGAAATACTTGCCCGTACCGGTGACGATAAAAATCTTACCAATCAAATCGGTGGCATCAAAACCCGTAGGAATGGTGCGGATGACGTGGCTCAAATCCAGATACTCCGCCACCTCGGCCTCCTCCAGCATATAACTGATATTGCCGCCGTTGCGCTCATCCCAGCCGAGGCGATACATATTCGCCGTGGTCTGTTTCATTTCCTCCACGAAAGGAGCGGTCAAAATATCCTTCATACCCTTACCCTCTCTTGCTCATCACGGTGTTTTCGTATTCCTTGACAGTGGCGTACCACGCACCGTCCTGCGGCGCACCGCAGCGGTCGCAATACTCTGCCCACACGGCGCCGAAGGGCAGAATCTTCTGCTCCTCCTGCCGAATCATCAATTCCGTCCAATCGCCGCCGTCCTGCAACGCCGCCAAATCGGCGTGAGGAGTCAGCAGTGCCAGCAGAAGCGCCTTTTGCAGGTTGCGCAGACCCACGGTCCACGCCGCCACACGGTTGATGGAGGCATCGAAATAGTCCAGCGCAATCTTCACGCGGCCATCCAAGCCGCCGCAGCGCACGATTTCCTTGCAAATCTCCTTGGTTTCGTCGTCCAGCAGCACCACGTGGTCGCTGTCCCAACGGATGGGACGGGTGATGTGCAGAGCGATCTCAGGGAAGAAGGTCAACAGGGCGGGAATCTTATCCGATACCACCTCGGTGGGGTGATAGTGGCCGTTATCCATCAAAGGAATGCACTTGCCTGCATTGGCCGCCGCATAGGCCAGAGAAAACTCGGCACTGCCCACGGTATAGGCCTCCACGCCGATACCGAACACCTTGGACTCCACGCAAGGTTTCACCTTGTCAAAGTCAAAAGGCTCTGCCAAGATGGCGTCGATGGACTCTTTGTAGCGCTGACGGGGACCCATACGGTCGGCAGGGATATCCTTAAAACCGTCGCCCGTCCAAATATTCATAATACAGGGTTGACCCAGTTCCTCTGCCAAATAGGTGGAGATGCGAATGCAGGCCTTGCCGTGCTCAATCCAGAATTTACGAGTCTCCTCGTTGGGGCTGGACAGCGTCAGCGGGTCGCACATGGGGTGGGAGAAGAAGGTGGGATTGAAATCACAGCCGAGGCCGTGCTTTTTGCAGAAATCCACCCATTTCTTGAAATGCTTAGGCTCGATTTTGTCGCGGTCCACCCAGCCGCCGTTTTCCTCGTCAAAGATGGCGTAGCAGGCGTGGAGATTCAGCTTTTTCGCACCGGGGCACATTTTGAGCACCAGCTCGATGTCCGCCATCAACTCCTCGGGCGTGGTGGCACGGCCGGGATAGTTGCCGGTGGTCTGAATACCACCACTGAGGGCGTCTACCTTCTGGTCAAAGCCACGCACGTCGTCGCCCTGCCAACAATGGAGGGCCACCGGCACGGTGCGCAACAATTCCATGGCTTTTTCGGTGTCTACGCCTAATGCGGCATAGACTTCTTTGGCATCCAAATATCCGCTCATACTCTTACCTCACTTATCTGAAACGTTTCTTTCACAATGTTGCGTGCTTCGGTCAGGGACATTTGCCGGCTGTACATAATCTGGGAGAGCAGATTGCCCGTAGCCGTCGCCTCAGTCAGTCCCACGTATACGGTGCAACCCGTATACCGTGCCGTCAGGCGGTTGAGATAGGCGTCCTTACTACCGCCGCCCACGATGTGGATGGCGGTAATCTTTTTGCCGCTAATCGCCTCAATCTCACGGATACTGCGCGCATAGGACGCCGCCAGCGAGTGATACACGCAGGTCAGCAGGTCTCTCAGCGGCAGGTCCGGCTCGCCCAAATAGGTGCGGATGGCCTCCATCATACTGGTCGGCGCCATAAAGGCGTCGTCCGTCGGGTCAATGCGTCCTGCATAGTCGCTGGACATAGCCATCTGCATCATCTCGTCGTAGGTGTAGCGCTTGTCCAGTTCCTTGCGGATATTTTGGAACAGCCACATACCCATGATGTTTTTGAGGAAGCGGAAACGGTATTCCACGCCGCCCTCATTGGTCAGATTCGCCGCCATCGCCGCAGGCGAGGTGACGGGACAGGCATTTTCGGTACCAATCAGGCTCCAGGTGCCGGAGGATATGTAGGCGCAGTCCTCGTCTAACGGAATGGCCGCCACCGCCGACGCGGTATCGTGGGAGGGACACAGCAGCACCGTAGCATTAAAGCCCACCTCCGCCTGCGCCGCAGGTGTCAACTCACCCACCGCCGTAGTCGGCAGGGACAGAGGCGAAAAGATGTGAGCAGGAATACCCAACCGCTCCAACAGGACGGCATCCCACTCCTTGTTCTCGGCATTGACCAAATTGGTGGTGGTGGCATTGGTGTATTCGTTTTTCATCACACCCGTCAACTTGTAGGACAGATAGTCAGGCATCATCAAAAAATGCGCCGCCTTGTCCAACTTGCCGCTCTGTTTGTCACACCAAAGTTGATAGATGGTGTTGAAATTCTGTTTCTGTATACCTGTACGGGCGTACAATTCCTCCTGCGGGAGGATGGCGGCGACCTCAGCAGCACCTACTTCGGTACGGCCGTCACGATACGCCATCACGGGAAGAATCTCCTGCCCCTTTTCGTCCAGCAGGACGTAGTCCACGCCCCACGTATCGATGGCGATGGTGGCGGGAATCTTGCCCAATTCTACGCATCGGGCAATGCCGCATTTTACCTCCTGCACCAGATGGGCAACGTCCCACGTCAGGACTCCATCCTGCTCCAATATACCGTTTTCGAAGCGATAGATTTCCTCCGACACCAGACGGCCGTCCTGCACGCAGGCCAAAATATGCCGTCCACTGGAGGCGCCGATGTCAATGGCTAAATGATACATCCCTTTCACCTCGTACATTTCTATTGTGATAGGCAGTGCCATACCGAGTTTCACTACATATTTTATCGTTTATCTTGGTGGAAATCAAGTATTCCACTCGATTCCTTTTCCCTCATTTGTTGCAAAATGTTGCCGAAAAGTTGCCAATTTGCTATTTTTCCTTTCTCCGACGCCATGTCGGGTGATACCCTCGTTTTCAGGCGGCACGTAGCTACGCAACACATGACTACCGCACGCCAAAATCAACGTTTTTTCATTTTTGGCTAACAGACGAAAAAAGGCAGGGCATTATGCCCTGCCTTTTTGCTTTGCTATGTTTCTCACGCCGCTACGGCATTATTGTTGATCTTATCAATAATCTTGCGGATACCCATCCAAACAGTTATATCGCTAAAGACCTCCACGATGCTTCCGTTATCCGTAAACGGCGGCTCTTGCAAAACGGACAGGTCTTTCATCACGCCATTGTGGACGATATACTCCACGATTTGGTTGACAAAATAAATCTGTCTGGTATCGAGATTGACGTCGTTGAGATAGGTTGCAAACGCCGCTTTGGCGGCACTCATATCCATACCGACAATCTCACGCACAAACTCACCCAGCGGCTTTCTGCCAAACTCGGCCTCATAGTCTTCTCTCGTGCCCACTTCGCTCCACAGAATCTGTTCCAACTGGCGCACGTCTTCCGAGGTCAGCGGAATATTCGATTTCAACTTCGCAATCACGGCGTGATGGGCATTCTGGCGAATATAATACTCCGCACGTGCTTTGTAATCCCGTAGGTCATCATTCTCCAATTCCGACTCGTTCCATTCAATGGACAGAATTTCATCGTCAAAATGGGTGTGATACACCATACCGGTGTGAGGGATGTACTTCATGAGATTGCGCAAATTCTCACGAATATACTCAAACTCATTGATGCCTGCCGTATCCAAGTAATCGGTGTGCAAAATCTTGTTCAGCAGCTCACTCTGCACCATAATCTCCGGAATGTTGGCCACACTGGCGACACCGGCCACCTTCTTGTACAGGTCACTGCGTGCACGGCTGTACGTCTTACCAATCAAATAGGCCAATTCAATGCCGTACATCAGCGCATCAAACCGCAAGGCTTTCGGGTCGTCTTCGTCAGGCGTTACCAACGGAGCCAATTCCTCCGCCATAATCAAAGTATCTTCATACGAAAGTGCGGCGTAATTGTCGGGATTGGAGTACAATTCCACATATTTGAGATGCTGGCGAACGGCAAAATTCTCCTTGTTCAGTTCTTTGACCTTACGCACCAGATCCTCTACCAAAGATCGACGAAACGCAATCAATTCCTCCGTTTGATAGGCCAAATCCTGCAGTTTAAACACAATCTGCGCCTTCAAATTGAAGATGGCACCCTGCAACGCAATCTGATTGGCAGAACGACTCGGTCCTCCCATACGGAAAAACTCAAAATTGCCGCAGAAATCAAAGATATAGAATTTCTCCTTGTCCTTGCCGTCAATCAAGCCGGGGCAAAGGCGTGTACCGCGGCCAATCATCTGCCAAAACTTCGCCTTGCTCATCACCTTTTTGAAAAAGACCAAGTTCAGCACCTCAGGCACGTCGATACCCGTGTCCAGCATATCCACCGAGATGGCAATCTGGGGCAATTTCTTCGGATCGGAAAATTCATCAATCGCACTCTGTGCGTAATTGATGGTATTGTCGATCACGGCGGCAAAACCGTTTAAATGCGGATACTCCTGATTGAACACAGCCAAAATTTGCTCCGCGTGGCGATGATTCTTCGCAAAAATAATGGTCTTACCAATCTTTTGCCCGTAATCAATCCGCAAGCCGTTGGCCATCAGCACATTCAGCACTTCACGGATGGTATCCTCGTTAAAAATCCACTCGTTGAGCGCCGACGAACCAATCTTCTCGGGCACTTCCCCATCGCGGGCAAAGGTCGCCTCGTATTCCTCCTTGTCCTCCTCGGACAAATCGTCGTATACGATGCCCTGCTCGATGAATTTCAGTTTGGTCTCGACGGACATAAAGTCCACCAAGAAACCATCCGTCACCGCCTGCGCCAATTCGTAGCCGTAGGTCGGCAAACCGCTCTGCAATTCGAACACCTCATAGGTGTTCTTATCAATCTCATCCTTGGGCGTGGCGGTCAAGCCCACCAGCGGCGCATCGAAATAGTTGAAGATGTCCCGATACTTATTGTAAATCGAGCGATGCGCCTCATCGCAAATCACCAAATCAAAGTGGCCGCAGGTGAACAGTTTACCGTTCTCATCCTTCACCTCATCAATGCACCCCATCATGGTCTGATAGGTGGAGAACACGCAATGCGCCGTATAGTTATCCTTCTCCTCACAGAGGTTGGTTACCGACAGGTCGGGCAGCAGATTCACAAAACTGCGCTTCGCCTGCGTCACCAGCGAGGTGCGGTCGGCGAGGAACAGGATATTTTTCACCCAGCCGTGCTGCAAAAGCACGTCGCACAGGGCGATCACCGTTCGGGTCTTGCCCGAGCCGGTAGCCATCACCAACAGCGCCTTGCGGCGATTCTTGCTAAACGCATCGCACACCGCCTTGATAGCGCCCTCTTGGTAGTAACGGCCGGCGATATCCCGATTCACCATCACGTGGGCAAGGCTGCTCCGCATGGTCTGCAGATTGAACAGTCGCTCCAAATCCCGCTTGGAGTAAATCGTAGCCACACGGCGCTCGGGATAGACGTTGTCGGTGATGCGTGTCTCAAATCCGTTGGTGAGGAAAATCACGGGACGGCGCCCGAACTTTTTCTCCAATAGGTCGGCATACAGCTTCGCCTGCTGACGCCCCACCGCCACGTCCTTACAGGTACGCTTGGCCTCGATGACCGCCAGCGGCTTGCCGTCGTCGCCAAACAGCACGTAATCCGCATAGCCCACCTCGGACTTGTTGGGCATACCGGGCAGTTCGTATTCATTGACCCAGTCCTTGCCCTCTACCCAGCCGGCATCGATGAGCATGCTGTCGATATACAGCTTGCGTGTCTTATACTCGGAGATGTCCAGCGGCTTGGGGACGTAGCTCTGCTGTTGCGCCTCGCGGCGTGCGGTGAGCTCGGCACGCAGCGCCTCGTTCTCCGCCATCAGCTCCGCCAGCTCCACGTCCGGTTCCTCTGCCACGGGCTCCTCCGACTGCTCGCCGATCAGATCCCGATTAAAGTGGGTCTCCTCGTATTCTGTGCCGTAGCAATAGGCCACAAAATCCAAAAAGATATGTAGATTCTCCAGGCACAGAATGGCCTGCTCCTCGGTGATTTTGCGGTTGGTGTGGGATGCGTTGTTGCCCATACGACGGATAAAATCCATTCGTTTCCACAAATCAACGCCCACCAATTCGCGGAACTCGTCGGTATTCATTAGGCTGACCAAAGTATCCTGCCAGGGCATAACGAGAGAGCCGTCAACGGAGTACAGCCATTTGATGGCCTGCTCCATGGCACGGCGGCAATTCATCACGCCGGTGGCAGGGTCGATG
>JAZREF010000080.1:0-1803 GCA_045660625.1 Acutalibacteraceae bacterium | reverse complement strand
GATGGCGCCCTCAGCCTCGGCATCCACAATGATCTGCCAGCCCTTCAGAGCGTCGACGCGCTTCTTGGACAGCATGATGGTGCCTTCCTGATCGTTGGTGCGCATGATGAGCAGCAGCAGCTCGTCGCCAACCTTCACCAGGTCGTGGGGGTTGGCAGAGGGGTCGTTGGACAGCTCGTCGATCGGAATATAACCGGTCTGCTTACGGCCGATGACTTCGACCTGTACCTCGTTGGGCGCAATGCTAACGACCAGACCGCGGACTTTATCGTCAGTCGGATTCTGCAGAGTCGCGTCGATGGCGGCGGCAAACTCTTCAGAGCTCATCTCCTCATAGTTTTTTTCTAAGATTTCGTTGTTCATGATGGTGTGTACCTCCTTTATAATATCGGCAGGGGTCGATGCTCCGGCGGTCAGGCCGACCGTCATACCGGGCGAAAAGCGGTCACGGGGCAGCTCGTCTGCTGTCTCCACCCAGATGGTGGGGCAGTAGGCGGCGCACACGTCCCGCAATTTGGCGGTATTGGAGCTCTCGCGTCCACCGACAATAACCATTTGATCACACTGCTTGGCAAGAAAAATAGCTTCTTCCTGTCTTTTAGCAGTAGCTCTGCATATTGTATCAAAGATTTTGACGTTTGTACAGACCTTTTTTGCGATTTCTTCACACTTTTTCCAAATTGTTTTGTTAAAAGTGGTCTGTGCAACCATAATGCAGGGGGATTTGTCCCACTCGGGATGGGACAACAACAAATTTTCCAGTTCTTCCTCGTTATGGAAGCAGTACTCCTCGCCGTGGCAGTGACCGCGGATGCCCAGCACCTCGGGGTGCTCGGGGTTGCCGGCGATCAACACCACCGCACCCTGTGCGGAGTGCTCGTCGGCGATCTTGTGAATCTTGGCCACGAAGGGGCAGGTGGCATCGCAGCAGCGCACGCCCAATTCCTCCACCTGACGGTAGGTGGACTGGGGCACGCCGTGGGAGCGGATCACCAGCACGCTGCCCTCGGGCACCTGGGAGGGGTCCTCCACGATGATGACGCCGCGGGCGGCCAGCTTGTCCACCACCTGAGGGTTGTGGATGATGGGGCCCAGGGTGCACACCTTTTCCCCCTCGTCCAGCAGGCGATAGACCTGATTGACCGCGTTATTGACGCCGAAGCAGAATCCGGCGCTCTCGGCAAGACGGACAGGCATAGGGCAAACTCCTTACTCGGCTAATTTCTTGTACACGATTTCTTTCATTCGCGCCACAGACTCTTCCAGCGTCTCGCCGCTGGTGTCCACGGGGATGGCATCCTCCGCCTGCTTCAGCGGGGCAATGGCGCGGTGGCTGTCGTCGTAGTCCCGCTTAATCATATCCGCCAGCACCTCTTCATAGGTGGCGGGGTCGCCCTTGGCCTGCAGTTCGTCATAGCGGCGCTTGGCGCGGGATTCGGGGCTGGCGGAGAGGAAAATCTTCACCTTGGCATCCGGCAGGATGACGGTGCCGATGTCGCGGCCGTCCATAATCACCGAATGGGTGGCGGCGATGTGGCGCTGGGTGTCCAGCAGATAGGCGCGCACCGCAGGGATGGCGGACACGGCGGAGGCGGCCATAGAGATGGCGGGGGTGCGGATGAGGTCGCTGACGTCCTCGCCGTTGGCAAAGACGCGCTGCACGCCCTCCACGTATTTCAGTTCCACCTTCAGACCCTCCAGCGCACCCACCACCGCCTCGGTGTCGGCGGTGTCGATGCCCTGGGAGGTGACGTAGTAGACGATGGTGCGGTACAGCGCACCGGTGTCCACGTAGATGAGTTC
>JAZREF010000079.1:0-15943 GCA_045660625.1 Acutalibacteraceae bacterium | reverse complement strand
CCGCGGCTATCGCGTGCAGTTCAACAGCGCCATCGGCCCCTACAAGGGCGGCCTGCGCTTCCATCCCTCTGTGAACCTGAGCATCATCAAGTTCCTGGGCTTTGAGCAGACCTTCAAGAACTCCCTGACCAGCCTGCCCATGGGCGGCGGCAAGGGCGGTTCCGACTTTGACCCCCGCGGCAAGAGCGACAAGGAGATCATGGCATTCTGCCAGAGCTTCATGACCGAGCTGTTCCGTCACATCGGTGCCGACACCGACGTGCCCGCAGGCGACCTGGGCGTGGGTGCCCGCGAGATCGGCTACCTGTTCGGCCAGTACAAGCGTCTGGTCAACCGCTATGAGGGCGTGCTGACCGGTAAGGGTCTGCCCTACGGCGGCTCCCTGATCCGTCCCGAGGCCACCGGCTTCGGCGCCGTGTACTACACCGACGAGATGCTCAAGTCCTTCGGCGACACCATCGAGGGCAAGACCTTCGCCGTCTCCGGCTTCGGCAACGTGGCCTGGGGTACCGTCAAGAAGGTCACCGAGCTGGGCGGTAAGGTGGTCACCATCTCCGGTCCCGACGGCTACATCTACGATGAGGACGGCGTCAACACCGAGGAGAAGATCAACTTTATGCTGGAGATGCGTTCCAGCGGCCGCGACAAGGTCAAGGATTACGCCGACAAGTTCGGCGTCCCCTACTTCGAGGGCCAGAAGCCTTGGGGCGTCAAGGCCGACATCCTGATGCCCTGCGCCACCCAGAATGAGGTGGGTCTGGCCGAGGCCGAGCAGATTGTTGCCAACGGCGTCAAGTACTACGTGGAGGTCTCCAATATGGCCTCCACCAACGAGGCCATCGCCTATCTGAAGAAGAACGGCGTGGTCGTCGCCCCCTCCAAGGCGGTTAACGCCGGCGGCGTGGCGGTCTCCGGTCTGGAGATGAGCCAGAACTCCATGCGCTACAGCTGGACTGCCGAAGAGGTGGATGCCAAGCTCAAGCAGATCATGTACAACATCTACTGGAACTCCTACAATGCCGCCAAGAAGTACGGCATGGAGGGCGATCTGGTGGCCGGCGCCAACCTGGCCGGCTTCGAGAAGGTTGCCGAGGCTATGCTGGCTCAGGGCGCTGTCTAATCTCGATACATACACAATGCGAAAGCCGCTATCCGTTATGGATAGCGGCTTTTTTGCACCCGCCACACACAAACAAAAAAGACCCGTCGGGAGTGGCCCGACGGGTCCTATATACTTGTGTGCTTTCACCGGTTTTTGCCGGTGCTCATCAAATTAGTACATTGGATTGTACCTCATATCACGGTTTATAGCCTACTCAAATTACTTAGTACATTGGAGTATTCCTCATAAATCACGGTTGATATTCGGACAAATCATCTTAATCCATTGGAATTCACCTTAAGTTTACACGGTTGATTATACTTACATATATGGCACTAAAAATTATTTGTGCATCGGTGTGTACCGTTTCCTTTTCGTGAATTAATGGGGTATATTACGATAAAATCGACTAGGTCTTTGGACTCAGTCCTTTTCATAAATTTTGGTCGGGTTGATAAATTATACTAAGCCTTTGGACTCATTCCTTTCTGCATCAATTCGGTTTTGCTGGTTGGGCGGGTTATCACCAAATGCCATTGGAATCAGTCCTTTCCTTCCCGTCTTCGTCACGGTTATTTGTTGCTCTCTGTTCTTTCTGGCTTCAGTATACACGACCAAAAAGGGCTTTGTCTATACACAAAATGCACAAGAAAATCGCTGAAAGTTTTACTAACACCTTGCCGGTAAAGTGTGCTATAATAGTATCTGTTGGGGCGTCGAATGGATTTTCGACGCCCTTCTATTATACCTATATTTATAAGAAAAAAGCGGCTGTTCACACGGAACAGCCGCTTTTTTGCGTTAAAAATTTTTTGAAGAAGAAGAAATTTTAATTCACACTGGAGAACGCTTCATGTTGGCTGGATCAATTACGACGCCTCAACTTGATAAAGTGCCCAATGACCACTACAACCACAAAACAAACAAAAACAACTGTTCCAACAACAACTACTGCCATATTGGAAAATTGAGTTGAATTCACATCATAAATTATTGTTTCTTCGCCGTACTCATTTATGGCAATTAGTTGAGAATATGATGACGCAAACCAGTTGAAAATACCCATATCGTTTTTAAGAACATACTCGGCATCCCTCAATTTTCGTCTGGTCAAAAAAACGGAATTATTCCAATAAGAATTATTTGCAGATGTGTTTTGAATTTTAAGGATACTCTCTACTTCTCCAACTGAATTGACGGCAATTGCGACATCACTGCGAACGAGATAAATATTTAAAATATTTTTATCAAATTCAACACCAAAAGTGCCGCTACATCTAAAACGATAACCATATTGGAAATCGCCGTCTATTGTATAAATGCATACTGTTTTGGTTTCGGAACTACCACAACCAATAGCAACCAAACCGTCCTCATTGATATCGAAGCACTCAATTGCATCCTTGGAAGGCTCGTGTGTCAACATAGAGATGTCTACATTTTTGAGAATCGTTTTTACATCATTCTCGGAAAACGACTCAGTAGAAAATCCCGTATTCATCGCTAACACTTCCACGCCTCCAAATGATAGCAAAAGTGCAAATACTATAATCGCAAAAGTATATCGAGCAAATTTCATCTTTACCACCCCATAATTTGAAGATAAATATCATTTGCTTCATCGAATATGTTAATCTTTTTGCCGTTCCATGTGGAGGTTTCACACCTTTCGATATGGAACACCACGGTATAGTCCGCCGCAGGGAGGGAGGTAAATCCCTCCCTGCGGTGTTACAAGTGTCGCTTCCGATTCACGCAAGAGAATCGTCTTCTGTGCTCCGAATCAAATAGGTCAGCCATTCCCTCTCCTTACCTCCCGCACACTCCTTTAATCGGCGCAAAACTTTTGGGGTGTGAGGCAACAGTATGCATTCATTTTTCGGGTAAGTCCAAAATGACGATTCCCGTTTGGTCGTACTGAGACATATCATCTCAATGTGGATGGTAGGAATTAGACTGTATTTACACAATTCTACATCGATTATAGTGGCATATCGAATGTCGTCATAACTCAAATTCAAGTACTTGTTCTTTATTCCACTTTGCGAATAAGTTGCCAACACAAATGCTCTATGATAGATGAGAAAATAAAACAAATTCATGAACAAATGTAATGAAACTATAATAGAGATCGACAATACAGTATGATTCCACAGGCATATGATTATTGGAATCGTTAAGACAACTGTCGGCTCAAAAATAGTACACAAAACAAGCGAAGGAGACGCTAATGTAGAATATTTCATTACCTGCCACCTCCAAACCATCCACGAACAGTAGACCAAATATTCTTAGCAACATCAACAATATTCAACTCGTTTTTTGTTTCTGTTAAGGAGACGGCAGTATGTGCATCAACGCCCGGTTATCGTTATCGAAACCATCCCCTTTTCTCTTTCATCATAGGAGATGACGGCGGTGTTGTCAACAGACGGCGAAAAATTTGGAGGAGTGCACAATTTTCGCCCGCTTTTTTTGCGAAGTGCACAAAATCAGGCGTTGTAGAAACCAAAAAACCTCCCCTTGAAAACAAGGGGAGGTTTTGAGATGCATTACACGTTCTTCATAATCGCCTCGGCGGCGGCGCACAGGGTGGCCTCGCAGGCGGCGGCAGCGGCGGGGGTCTCACCGATGGCGGTGATGTAGCCCTTCACCTTAGGCTCGGTGCCGGAGGGACGGATGATCAGGCCGTTACCACCCTCCAGGGTGTAGGCCAGCACGTTAGACTTGGGCAGAGTCAGGGGGGTCTTGACGCCGGTGACCAGGTCGGTGGCGACACGCAGGCCGTAGTCGGCGCAGGCGACCACCTTCATGCCCGCAATCTCCTTGGGAGGATTCTCGCGCAGGCCGCTCATCAGGCGATCCATATCGTGCATGCCCTGCTCGCCCTCAAAGGCCACGTTGTCCAGCGCATTGCGGTAGAAGCCGTGCTCCTGATACAGCTGCTCCATACGCTGCAAGAGGGAGATGCCCTGCTTGTGGTAGTAGGAGGCCATCTCCACGATCAGCATAGAGGCGACGACGGCGTCCTT
Source organism: Acutalibacteraceae bacterium (assembly GCA_045660625.1). GTDB lineage: Bacteria > Bacillota > Clostridia > Oscillospirales > Acutalibacteraceae > UBA5905. The sequence goes on along the minus strand of JAZREF010000079.1, from coordinate 11,809 downwards.
ATCGCGGACGTAGGAGCCGGCCAGATAGCCGTAGCTCTCCTCAAAGCCGATGACGTAGCGGTCGGCGCGACCCTCGGCCTCCAGCACGCCGATCTGCTCGCCGATGTACTTAAAGCCGGTCAGCAGGTCGCGGATTTCGCAGTTATACTTGGCGGCGATGGACTTGGCCATATTGGTGGTGACGATGGTCTTGACCACCACGGGGTCGGCAGGCAGGGTGCCGTTTGCCTTGCGGCAGGACACCACGTAGTCCAGCAGCAGGCAGCCCACCTCGTTACCGCTCATCAGGGTGTAGTCCTCGCCGTTCCACACGGCGATGCCCACGCGGTCGCAGTCGGGGTCGGTGGCCAGCAGCAGGTCGGCGGGGGTGTCCATAGACTTAGCCAGCTTCAGGGCGCACTCGAAGGCCTGACGAATCTCGGGGTTGGGGAAGGGAGCGGTGGGGAAGTTGCCATCGGGCAGCTCCTGCTCGGGGACGATGGCCACCTCTTTGATTCCCACGCGCTTGAGGATCTCACGGACAGGCAGGTTGCCGGTGCCGTTGAGGGGGGTGTAGACCAGGCGCAGACCCGCCTCGGCGGACACACCGGGGTTGACCTGCTGGGCCAGCACCTGCTGGGTGAAGCTCTCCAGCAGCTCGTCGCCAATGATCTTAATCAGGCCGGCGGCCACGGCATCGTCATAGGCCATGGTATGTACGTCCTCAAAGAGGTCCACCTGATTGATGTAACCCAGCACGTCGCCGGCGTCGGAGTCGGTCATCTGGCAGCCGTCGGCGCCATAGACCTTGTAGCCGTTGTACTTGGCGGGGTTGTGAGAGGCGGTGACCATAACACCGGCCTGGCAGTTATAGTAGCGGGTGGCGTAGCTGAGCACGGGGGTGGGCTCCAGCTGGGGGAACAGATGGACGGTGATACCGGCAGCCGCCAGCACGCAGGCGGTCTCGCGGGCAAACACGTCAGACTTGATACGGGAGTCGAAGGAGACAGCCACCGTGGCCTTCTCATAGCGGGCGTTCAGGTAGTTCGCCAGACCCTGAGTAGCCTTGCGCACGGTGTAGATGTTCATACGGTTGGAGCCGGCGCCGATGACACCGCGCAGACCGCCAGTACCGAAGGCCAACTCGCGGTAGAAACGGTCGCGGATCTCCGCATCGTTGCCCGCCACAGCGGCCAGCTCGGCCATCACGTCGGCGTCCTCAGTAGCACGCTGACACCACAGATTGTACATAGCCATAACATCCATAATAAATCCCTCCATAGAAATTTTGACCCTATTGGCCTATTATCGATTTCAGTATAGCATATTTTTTTCGAAAGTACAACCATAAATTTTACAAAAAGAAAACCCCCACGGTTGCCCGTGGGGGTTGTTGCTATGCGTTAGATAGCGATGTGGCTAAGATTAGCCGGCGATCTCGGCGTAGGAACCGGTCTGAGCCTCGCCATAGAGGGTGGTCTCCACACCGTCGATCTCCACAATGTAGTAGGGAGTCATGGTGATCTCCACATTCTGCTTGTCAGCGGGGATGTTGATGACGCGGAAAGCGAACTTAGCATTGCCATCCTCTAGGTCGTACATACGCAGACCCTCGATGTTGGTCTCGGAGGTGCCGTTGGAGGCGATGACGCCCAGCTTAACCAGCTTATAACCGTTGTAGGTGGCGTTGGTGTAGTCAGCCTGCACGAAGGTGCCTTCCTTCACAACGATACCATCAACCTCAGCGTTGAACAGCATAGCCAGACCGCTGACGTCCTCGGAAATGGACTTGCCGATGTAGGACACGGGACCGGCGACGGCACGCTCAGCACCGCACTCGTTACAGGTGGTGTCGAACTCGTTGTCGTAGGTGTGCTCACCGGTGGCAGCCAACTTGACAGCGCGCAGGTTGGTGTTCAGAGTGCAAGCCTCGTCCAGCCAAGCCATGCCGCAAGCGTCGCAGTACCAGTACTCGATGTTACCGATAGCGGTGCAGGTAGCAGCCTTGGCCTCAACGTGGATGACGTTGTGGCCGGCCTCACGCTCGAAGCCGCAAGCCTCGCAGATAGCGGAGCAATCGTCGAAGTAGACGTGCTCAGCCATGGGCAGGTTGACAGCGCGCAGGTTGGTGTTCAGAGTGCAAGCCTCGTCCAGCCAAGCCATACCGCAAGCGTCGCAGTACCAGTACTCGATGTTACCGATAGCGGTGCAGGTAGCAGCCTTAGCCTCAACGTGCACGATGTTGTGGGAAACCTCACGCTCGTAACCGCAAACCTCGCAGATAGCGGAGCAATCGTCGAAGTAGACGTGCTCAGCCATGGGCAGGTTGACAGCGCGCAGGTTGGTGTTCATGGTGCAAGCCTCGTCCAGCCAAGCCATACCGCAAGCGTCGCAGTACCAGTACTCGATGTTACCGGTAGCGGTGCAGGTAGCAGCCTTAGCCTCAACGTGGATGACGTTGTGGTTCAGCTCCTCGCGGTTCTCGAAGCAGACGTTGCAATCGGGATCGCAGTCATTGTCGTAGGTGTGACCCAGAGCATCGCCCTCGGTAGCGCCGCAGACGGAGCAGGTCTTGGGAGCGGTGCAGGTAGCATCATCCCAGGTGTGACCCAGAGCGGCAGCCAGCTCGGCACCGCAGGCGGTGCAGACCTGAGCGGAATCACAGTCGGCGGCAGCGCCGGCAGTGTGACCCTTAGCGGAAATGGTCTCGGTGTACTCACCCAGACCGCAATCGCAAGCATACTTCACGTAGCCGTCGGTGGTGCAGGTAGCATCAACGCGCTCCTGCTCCACAACGTTGCAGACGTGAGGAGGCACGTAGTTGGGATCCTCAGCGCCGCAGACGGAGCAGATGCCATCCGTATAGGAGTGACCCAGAGCATCGGTGGCGTTACCGGTGTAGGTAGCGCCGCAAGCGCAGGTGTAGGTGGTGTAACCACCGTTGACGCAATCGGGATCGGTCACCACAGCGTCATAAGCGTGGGACAGAGCGATGTCGTCGAAGTAGTAGAAGCCCTGATCCTGACGATAGTTCTGGAACTGAATCAGCGCGGTAGAAGCGGCAGGCACAAAGTCCAGAGTTACGGTGTACCAAGCACCAGTGTTGCTGTTCATATTGTAGCGGGCAATATAGGTCTTGCCGCTGCTACCGGCAGTGATACCGGTCTGGTTGCTGTAGGTGGCATCCTTGGGGATGCGCACGTAGAAGGCGGTGTTGGTGGCAGTGCCGTAGCCATACACCTTAAAGGACAGGGTATAGGTCTTACCGGCAACCAGGTTCGTAAAGGTCTGGGTGAACATATCCACGCCGGAACCGGGCTCGGCAGTCTTGATGACGTAGCCCTGGCCCGCGCCGGTGGGATCGACCACGACGGTGGAAGTAGCAGAAGCGTTCCAGCCCAGATCATCACCACTCTCGAAGGTACCGTTCAGGATATGGCCATCGTTGCTGATGGTGCTCATATCCACGGGAACCACGTAGATGTTATCGAGATAGTAGGTACCGGTCTCCCAGCCAGCCTGGAAACGCAGGTTGACGCTGGTGTTGTTGCCGGAATTGAACAGATAGGAACGGGTCTCCCAAGCGCTGGTGGAGGGGGTATGATAATTGGAACCCAGGTCGCCGCTACCGTCACGCACACGGGCGTTCAGGGGGTAGCCGCTGGTAGCGCTCAGAACGGAGAAGACCACCTTGTAGTCCTTGTTGGGCTCCACAGCCAGCTTATAGTTGGTGTAACTGTAGCTGGGGGAGACAAACTCCAGAGCGTAGTTACCGCCATCGGCCTTGGTGGCGGCCAGACCATCGGTGGAGGCCACAGAGCAGTTGTAGCTCCAGCCGTTCAGAGAACCGTTCTCGAAGGTCTCGACATAGATGGCGTCAGAGGGGAACACGGGATCCACGGGAGCGACGTAGTCGGCAACCTTCACGTCGTCAATATAGACGTCGGTAGCCTTGTGGGACTGGAACAGCAGAACCAAGGCGTTGTTGCTACCGGCGTTGAGGATACGGGTGTACTCGGTCCATTCGGTGCCAACAGAAATGGTGTCCTTAGCAATACCGGAGTCGCCCCAAGAACCGTTCAGGTACTTGACTTCCATAGAGGTGGCGGCGGCAGCCTTGATTTTGAAGGTTACCTTGTAGTCGGCGTTGGCGGACACAGAGAAGCTGGCATACAGGTTCTTCCAGCTGGCGGTGGTCCACTTCAGGGCACCGTCTTCGACGACGATGGTTTCGTCGGCCTTGAATTTGCCGACGGTGCCGTCGTCAAAATTGTTGTCCAACTTGTTGGCAGCGCTGACGGAGATAGCGCCCATGGGGATGATAGCGCACAGCATCAACACAGCCGCCAAAACGGCGATGAGTTTACGCATTTTCATTGTTGTTTCCTCCTAATTTTTGGATAATGCAGGGGTACTGCGCAACGGGGATGGATTGTACACCGTTTCGGGAGGCGCTGGGGAAATCGACGATCGGCAGACGCCGAAGGCCACCCCGCGTTTCGGGAAAAGATGGTCGCCTTTTCAGGAGGCGGCATACAATCGGGTGGGTTCGTGCCGCATCAGGGGATAGGCGCGGGCCTATCTCGAGAGACAGTTACGACTTACCACTCCAGTTCGCCGTCGTTAAAGGTGTTGCTGCCCTCCAGAGGAGCGCCGATGGCCTCCACAGCAGCGAAGGACAAGGACTCCATCTCGGGAGCAATGTACTTCTTCATACCTAAGGTCTCTCCTTTCTTTGTAGGTTTTGATAAACAAATTATGGGTAGGGATACCTAATTTTTATTATATATACATATTATAGCAATGTCAAGAATTTTTCTGTGACGGATTGCACCTTGAATCGGCGGTCAATGTGTGGTATAATACCTATAACCACACGAAAGGAGCAGTCTCTATGAACGAAAAGCCGAGCATCGCCAAGCGACTGCTCCACAGCACACTGGCGCTGGACACCAAATTGCAAAAAATCGACGTGGAGGCCATCCCCCTCCCCTGCCCCGGGCTGCCGCAGGCGTTTCACCTGGCGCGGGTGGCGGTGGTGGCGGGCGTCCATCTGCCGGACCAGATCGTGGGCATCCCCCGCCTGATCCGCTGTCTGAAAATGCAGCAGCCGGACGCCATCTTCCTGCCCGGCGACCTGACCAACAGCTACACCCACTTTGACGCCGACGGATTGCGCGATTTGGCGCGGGAATTGACCAAAATTGCCCCCTGCTTCGCCGTGCCGGGCAACCACGAGCAGCGACTGGACCGCGAGGCGCCCTATCGCCGTATCCTGGAGCGGTGCGGGGTGCACTATATGAGCGGCTCCGCCGCCGAGTGGCACAAGGACGGCGCCACCCTGCAACTGTATGGTATGGGCGAGGATATCCCCGCCCCCAACAACGCCGAGGGGCAACCCGCCATCCTGCTGGCTCACCGCCCCGAGTATTTTCGCGACTATTGCGCCGCGGGGTGGGACGTGGTCGTCTGCGGCCACGCCCACGGCGGTCACGTGCGGCTGGGTAAGGCATCCCTCTTCTCCCCCGATCAGGGGTTTTTGCCCGCCTATACCCACGGCGTCTACGAAGAGGGGCGCACCCGTATGGTGGTCAGCCGCGGACTGGGCAACAGCTCCATCCCCTGGCGCATCAACAACCCGCCCCACCTGCCGATTCTGATTCTCATCGCAGCCCCACATCACAAGGAGTAACTCTATGGCAAACGCAACTTCTTTTTGGCACAAATTCGCCTTTCTCAAAAAAATCCGACTCAAAAACGTGCTTATGCTGACCTTGGCCGGTATGGTCAACTCCATCGGCATCACCCTGTTTCTCAACCCCGTGAATCTGTACGATAGTGGCATCTCCGGCACCTCTATGCTGCTGGATCAGGTCATCCCCCCGGTGTCGTTGTCCATTTTCCTGCTGGCGCTGAATATCCCGCTGTTCCTCTACGGACTCAAACGGCAGGGTCCCCTGTTTACCCTCTACGCCATCTACACCGTGGGCATCTACTCCCTGTGTGCGTGGCTCATCACCGACATTTTGCCCATCGACGTGAGCTTTGCCTCGCCGCTGGCGCAGCAGGATCTGCTGCTCTGCGCCCTGTTCGGCGGCCTCATCTCGGGTATCGGCAGCGGTCTGGCCATCCGCGGCGGCGGTGCTATGGACGGCATCGAAATTATGTCGGTGATCTTCGCCAAGCGCATCGGCGTATCGGTGGGCACCTTCGTGATGGCGTATAATCTGGTGCTGTACATCGTCTGCGGCATCGTGATGCAAGACTGGATCCTGCCGCTCTACTCCATCGTGGCCTACGCCGCGGGAGTCAAAACCATCGACTTTGTGGTGGAGGGCCTGGACCGCTCCAAGTGCGCGGTGATCATCACCGTCCGGCCCGACAAGGTGTGCAGCGCCCTGTCCGAGGCGTTCCAGAGCGGCCCCACCCGCCTCGAGGCGCGGGGCGGCTATTCCAACGCCCCCAAGACGATGGTGTATTTCATCGTCAACCGCTTTCAGGTGACCAAGATGAAGGAGATTGTCCACGACATCGACCCCTCCGCCTACATCACCATCAGCGAGGTGGCGGACGTCTATTCCGCCAACTCCTAATAAAACGCAAAAATGCCGAGGCTGACGCCTCGGCATTTTTTATTGCTTATTAGTCCAAGAAATCCTTCAGCTTCTTGCTGCGGCTGGGGTGACGCAGTTTGCGCAACGCCTTGGCCTCGATCTGACGGATACGCTCACGGGTAACGTCAAACTCCTTGCCCACCTCTTCCAGGGTACGGGGACGACCGTCCTCCAGGCCGAAACGCAGGCGCAGAACCTTAGCCTCGCGCTCGGTGAGGGACTGCAGAACCTCCTCCACCTGCTCCTTGAGCAGGGTGTGGGAGGCGGCGTCGGCGGGGGCGGGGGCGTCGTCGTCGGGGATGAAGTCGCCCAGGTGGCTGTCCTCCTCCTCACCGATGGGGGTCTCCAGAGACACGGGCTCCTGAGCCACGCGCATAATCTCGCGGACCTTGTCCACCTGCATGCCCAGCTCCTCGGCGATCTCCTCGGCGGTGGGCTCGTGGCCGTTCTTGTGCAGCAGCTGGCTGGACACCTTCTTCACCTTGTTGATGGTCTCCACCATATGCACGGGGATGCGGATGGTACGAGCCTGGTCGGCGATGGCGCGGGTGATGGCCTGACGAATCCACCAGGTGGCGTAGGTGGAGAACTTAAAGCCCTTGGTGTAGTCGAACTTCTCCACCGCCTTGATCAGACCCAGGTTACCCTCCTGAATCAGATCCAGGAACTGCATACCGCGGCCCACGTAACGCTTGGCGATAGACACCACCAGACGCAGGTTGGCCTCGGACAGGCGCTTCTTGGCGGCGTTGTCGCCCTCGATGATGCGCATAGCCAGGGCGGTCTCCTCCTCGGGGGTCAGCAGCGGCACGCGGCCGATCTCCTTCAGGTACACCTTGACGGGGTCGTCGATGGCAATCTGCTCCACAGGGGCGCTGCCGTGCTCCTCCTCCGCCTCGGGCTCGGGATTCTCGATGGTGAAGTCCAGATTCTCCAGATCCACGTTGGCAAAGTCGTCCACGACCTCGACGTTATTGGCTTCCAGCTGCTCGTACAGCTTATCCATCTGCTCGGGGTCAAAGTCGAACAGCTCCATGGCGTCCATAATCTCCTGAGCGGTCAGCTTACCCTTGCTGCGGCCCAGCTCCACCAGGTCGCTGATGAGGGTGGCCTTGTCCTTCTTCACCACAGGGTGCTCCTCGGCGAAAATATCCACCTCGGCGGCGGGGGTCTCCTGAATCTCGGGTTCCTGTGCCTGAATCTTTTCCTTCTTGCTCATATCTATCATCCTTTCGATTAAAATTACTTAAGATTTGCGCTTGCGCAGCGCGTCCATCATAGCCTGAATGTCCTCGTCAGAGGCGGCGGAGGGGTCGCTCATGTGCCGCAGGGAATACTCCTCGCGGATGACGGCGGCACACCGTGACACCTCCTCGGGGGTGACGATGCGGTCGCCCACGTCCTTAACCATACGGGCGATGTAGGCCATACCCGCCTCGTCGTAGTCGGCGGCCAGGAAGGCCAGCTCCACCAAGAGGCCGTAACGGTCACGGTCCAGCAGGCGCTGGTACAGACCGCGGTTGAAGGAGGTCATCATCTGCTCGGGGGGCAGGGTCTCCCGCACCTGACGGATAAAGTTGGGGTGCAGGATGAGGATGCCCAGCAGGCTCTCCTCCGCTGCCGCGGCCCGCTCGTACTTGACCGCGTCGGGGTTGACCGACTGCATCTCCCGCTTCTCCTGGCGGATAATGTTGGGCAGCTGCTGCTTGACCTCCTGCCGCTGCTTCTTGCGGCGGATGGAGTCCACCTCCTGCAGAATCGCGTCCTTGGACACGCCCAGGATCTCGCCCAGGCGACCGGCGTAGAGGTCTCGCTCCACCGGACTGCTCAAAGTGGCCAGCAGTTTGGCCGCCTCGCTGTAATAGGCCAGCTTACCCTCGGCGGTGGCCAGGTTGTGGTCACGGCCAATCTCCAGCAGGCGGTGCTCCACCGCGTTGGCGGCGCGATCCAGCAGCAACTTGAAGGCGGCGGCGCCGTTATTCTTAATGAATTCGTCGGGGTCCTTGCCGTTCGGGATGGTGACCACGCGGACGTCCAGACCGGTGCGCCGCAGATTCTCAATGGCGCGGCGGGTAGCCTTCTGCCCCGCGCCGTCGGCGTCGAAAATCAGATTGATGCGGTCGGCGTAACGGGCGATGAGCTGCATCTGCTCCTCCGGGAAGGAGGTGCCCAGCGCCGCCACCGTGTTGGTGAAGCCCGCCTGATGCATGGCGATGACGTCCATATAGCCCTCACAGAGATTCAGTTCTCGGCCCGCATTCTTGGCAAAATTCAGGGCGAACAGGTTGCGACTCTTGGAAAAAGCCAGGGTGGATTCGGTGTTGATGTACTTAGGCTTAGAGTCGTCCAGCACACGGCCGCCAAATCCCACCACGTTGCCGCGGATGTCGATGATGGGGATCATCACGCGGTTGCGGAATACGTCGTAGGTGCCCCCGTTGCGTCCGCGGGCGGCCAGGAAGGCGGCCACCAACTCTTCGTCTTTAAATCCCTTGGCGCGCAAGGCTTTGATCAAATAATCCCAGCTCGCCGGCGCAAAGCCCAAGCCGAAATGCTTAATCGTAGCGTCGGTGTAACCACGGGAGTGGTAATACTCCAGCGCCACCGCGCCCTCGGGGCGATACAGGGCGGCGTGGAAGATGCGAGCCGCCTCGCGGTTGGCCTCTAAGATACGCATACGCAGGCGAGACTCCTGATCGTTCTCGTGCTTCTGCTCCGGCATCTTGATGCCGCTGCGATCGGCCAACAGCTTGACCGCGTCGATGTAGTCTAGGTTCTCAATCCGCTTGATGAAGGTGATGACGTCGCCGCCGGCACCGCAACCAAAGCAGTAGAAGGAATTGGTCTCGGGATAGAGGTTGAAAGAGGCGGTCTTCTCGCCGTGGAAGGGGCAAAGGCCCACCAGATTGCGGCCGCGGCGCTTAAACGCCACGTAGGAGGAGGCCACACTCTCAATATCGTTTTTGGATAACAATTCTTGGATAAAACTATCGGGTAAGGCCAAAAGAATTCCTCCTTTCTAATACGATAGATTGAAAATTCATAACCGCTGATAAAAGCGGATTGCCATTATCCGTGAGATGTTTTTCTGTCGGGCTGATGAAAAAGCGCAGGCAATACTGGATGTCTTGCCGAGCATTTTGAGTCGGCCCGATGGGAAAACAGCCTAGGAGAATGGTGATCAAGCTTGCAATCAGTGGTTAATAAAGCTTAATAGCCCAACTGCGGGGGACGTACAGTTCGTGATACATCTCCAGGGCGAAATTGTCGGTCATACCCGCGATGTAATCACACACCGCGGTGTCCACGCCGTCCCGCTCGCGGATGAGGGCGTACTCGGCGGGGAGCTTGTCGGGGTTATTGACGAAATGCTCGAAGATGGCGGTGAGCATACCGTCCACCTTGCTCTCCTCGCTCTTCGCCTTGGGGTTGAAGTAGAGGTAATCGTACATAAAGGCGTGGAGATCCCAGAAATAGGGGTCGATCTCGGGGTCCATGGCGATGTCGTCCTTGCTACCGTTGATCATCGCCATCACCAGGGTGTCGATGCGGCTGGAGGGGCTGTCGCCCAGCGCCATATGCAACTCCATCGGCACATCCTCCTCGCGCAGGACGCCGGCGCGGATGGCGTCGTCCATATCGTGGTTGACGTAGGCAATCTTATCCGCCCAGCGGACGATGCGTCCCTCGGGGGTGGCGGCCTCCTCGCCGCCGGTGTGGTGCAGAATGCCGTCCCGCACCTCCCAGGTCAGGTTGAGGCCGGCGCCGTTCTTCTCCAACTTCTCCACCACGCGGACACTCTGCTCATAGTGGTTGAATCCGCCCTCGCGGCACTTGCGCAGGGTGCGCTCGCCGGCGTGACCGAAGGGGGTGTGGCCCAGGTCGTGACCCAGAGCAATCGCCTCGGTGAGATCCTCGTTGAGCCGCAGGGCTCGGGCGATGGTGCGGGCGATCTGGGACACCTCCAGGGTGTGGGTCAGGCGGGTGCGGTAGTGGTCGCCCTCGGGAGCCAGGAACACCTGGGTCTTATGCTTCAGGCGGCGGAAGGATTTGCAATGCAGGATGCGGTCGCGGTCCCGCTGGTAGGCGGTGCGATAGGGCACCGGCTCCTCGGCGCGGTCACGGCCACGGCTCTCGGCGGACAGCGACGCGCGGGGAGACAAAATCTGCCGCTCGATCTCTTCCCAAGGGGTGTAGATCTTATCGGACATAGCAAAACCCTCCTTTTTTAGTGTTTATACTCCGTTATACGCAGAAAAAATCGAAAACCCTCTTTTTTCTTTCAAAAAAAGAGGGTTTTTGTGAATTTTTTTACTTATGTCGCTCCACGGGGCATGGCACCCACTCCTCGCCGTCAAAGGTGGCGGTCAGGCGGCCGTTGCTGCGGTCGATCACCGCCGCCTCCAGGCTGCCACGCCCCTCGCGGGGGATGGAAAAGCACACCGTCACCGCCTCGCCAAACTGCGTGTCGGTGAGGGTGGCGCCGTGGTCCGCCAGGATGGCGGGAATCATACCGTACTGGGCGTAATCGCACACAATCTCGCCCAGCAGGCACTTGCGCATCTCCACCACGCCGCCGGCGTCCACCGCAATCTTGGCGCCGTGGGAATAGGCTCGCACCAGACCGCCGGCGCCCAGCAGGATGCCGCCGAAATAGCGGGTGACCACCACGACGCAGTCCACCAAGCCTTCCTTACGCAGTACGTCCAGCACGGGGATGCCCGCGGTGCCCTGGGGCTCGCCGTCGTCGGAGAAGCGGCAGAGGTTGCCGCCGTCCAGCACGTAGGCGTAGACGTTGTGGGTGGCGTCCCAATACTTCTTCTGTTTTTCGCGAATGAAGCTGAGCGCCTCCTCCTCGGTGGTGACGGGCTTGATAAAACCCATAAAGCGGGATTTGCGCTCCACGAATTCGTCACTGGCCTCTTTACCAATAGTGAGATAATTCTTATCCGCCATCGGGACACCTCCTCTCAAACGAGAAATGGCAGTGCATAACTGCACTGCCATCTTTCTTGTTGCAAAATTATTTGCCCAGACCGAAACGCTTGTTGAAACGGTCCACGCGGCCGCCGGCATCGTTCAGCTTCTGCTTGCCGGTGAAGAAGGGATGGCACTTGGAACAAATTTCCACGCGGATATCCTTCTTGGTAGAACCGGTAGCGATCACATTACCGCAGGCGCAGGTGATGGTGGTCTGCTCGTAATTGGGATGGATG
>JAZREF010000078.1:0-2624 GCA_045660625.1 Acutalibacteraceae bacterium | reverse complement strand
GGAGCGCGGCATCTACCGCATCCACCAGTTCGAGAAGCAGGAGATGATCGTCATCTGCAAGCCGGAGGAGAGCATGGAGTGGTTCAACAAGATGTGGAGCTATTCCGTGGAGCTGTTCCGCTCTCTGGACATCCCCGTGCGCACCCTGGAGTGCTGCTCCGGTGACCTGGCCGACCTGAAAGTGAAATCCTACGACGTGGAGGCTTGGTCCCCCAAGCAGGGCAAGTTCTTCGAGGTCTGCTCCTGCTCCAACCTGGGCGATGCTCAGGCCCGCCGTTTGGGCATCCGCGTCAAGGGCGCCGACGGCAGCAAGTACCTGGCCCACACCCTGAACAACACCGTGGTGGCTCCCCCCCGTATGCTGATTGCCTTCCTGGAGAACAATCTGCAGTACGTGGACGGCAAGTACTCCGTCCGCATCCCCGAGGCTCTGCGTCCCTACATGGGCGGCAAGGAGCTCATCGAGGAGAAGTAATCGATTGCATAAGAAAATCCCGCTGTCGCAAGACAGCGGGATTTTTTGTTTAGTTAAAACTCTTTTTCAGTTTCTCGAAGAAACTCTTGCGCTTTTGATACTGCTTTTCGCCGGTGGTGGCCTCAAACTCCTGCAGCAACTTCTTCTGCTCGCGGGAGAGACTCTTGGGAATCTCCACCACGATCTTCAGCAGCAGATCGCCGCTGCCGCGACCATTGAGGTAGGGCACGCCCTTGCCGCGGACGCGGATGACGTCGCCGGGCTGGGTGCCGTCCTTAAGGTCGTACAGAATCTTGCCGTCCAGGGTGGGGATCTCCACCTCGGCACCCAATGCCGCCTGGGCAAAGGTGATGGGCAGCTCGCACCACAGGTCGTAGCCGTCACGCTCAAAGATGGCGTGGGGACGGACAGACACCTGCACCTTCAGGTCGCCGGCGGGGCCGCCGTTCTGACCGGCGCTACCCTTACCCGGCACGGTGATGATCTGACCGTTGTCGATGCCGGCGGGTATGTTGATGCCCACTTCCTCTACACGGCGCATACGGCCCTGACCGCCACAGGTGGGGCAAGGCTTCTCGATGACGCGGCCGCGACCCTGACAACGGGGGCAGGTGGTCTGGGTCTGCATCACACCGAAGGGGGTGCGCTGGGCACGGGACACCTGACCGGTGCCGCCGCAATCGGGACAGGTGGTGGGACTGGTGCCCTTCTGGGCGCCGCTGCCGCCGCACTCACCGCACAGGATGATGCGCTCCACCTGCACCTTCTTCTTGCAACCCTTGGCGGCCTCCTCAAAGGAGATGACCACGCTGGTGCCGGCGTCGTTGCCACGACGGGGGGCGTTGGGATTGGCGCGGCGTCCGCCGCCGCCAAAACCGCCGCCGAAGATGGAGGAGAAGATGTCGCCGATGTCGCCGAAGTCCACGTTGACACCGCCGCCACCCCATCCGCCGGCGCCACCGGCACCGAAGTTAGGGTCTACGCCGGCGTGACCGAACTGGTCGTAGCGGCTCTTCTTCTGGGCATCCGACAGCACCTCGTAGGCCTCGCCCACCTCTTTGAACTTAGCCTCCGCCTCGGCGTCGCCGGGGTGCAGGTCGGGATGGTATTCTTTCGCCATCTTGCGATAGGCTTTTTTGATTTCGTCATCCGAGGCGCCCTTGCTGACGCCCAGCACCTCGTAATAATCGCGTTTTTCCGCCATAGGAATTCTCCAGTCTATATACAGGCATCACCGCCCGACAGAAATCGGGCGGTGCCTGAAAAATCAATTAGTAACCGCTGATGAAACCGTGTTGCGGTTATCGGCGTGAAGATTTTTCGTCAGAGAGAGGCAAAAGACGCAGGCGATACTGGATGTATTGCCGAGTATTTTTGCTCTTTCCGGCGGAAAATCAGCCGACGAGAAGCGTGACCAAGGTGAATCAGTGGTTACCCTTAGTTTACGCTACCGTTGTAGTAACCTTCGCCGTCGGGGGTGGCACCGTCGGGGGACACGCCATCGGCGGGAGCGCCCTGGGGAGCGGCGGCCTGATAGATCTTCTCGCTAACGGCGTAGAAGGCCTTGGTCAGCTCCTCCTGCTTAGCCTTGATGGCCTCGATGTCCTCGCCCTTCAGGCTCTCCTTCAGAGCGTCGATCTTGGACTGCAGGTCAGCCTTATCATCGGCGGCAATCTTGTCGCCCATCTCCTCGATGGTCTTCTCGCACTGGTACACCATCTGGTCGGCGTTGTTGCGGGTGTCCACAGCCTCGCGGCGAGCCTTATCCTCGGCGGCGTACTGCTCAGCCTCGCGGACGGCCTTCTCCACGTCCTCCTTGGACATATTGGTGTTGGAGGTGATGGTGATCTTCTGCTCGCGGCCGGTGCCCAGGTCCTTAGCGGACACGTTCACGATGCCGTTGGCGTCGATGTCGAAAGTAACCTCAATCTGGGGCACGCCGCGACGAGCGGGGGCGATGCCGTCCAGGTGGAACAGACCCAGGGTCTTGTTGTCGCGGGCAAACTCGCGCTCGCCCTGCAGCACGTGCACCTCAACGGAGGGCTGGTTGTCAGCGGCGGTGGAGAAGATCTGGCTCTTCTTGGTGGGGATGGTGGTGTTGCGGTCGATGACCTTGGTCATCACGCCGCCCATGGTCTCAACGCCCAGG
>JAZREF010000077.1:0-9768 GCA_045660625.1 Acutalibacteraceae bacterium | reverse complement strand
ACCCGTTTGGCGCTGAAGATGGGCGACTACACCGTTACCGAGGCGGGCTTCGGCGCCGACTTGGGTGCGGAGAAATTCCTGGACATCAAGTGCCGTATGGCCGGTCTCACCCCCGACGCGGTGGTGATGGTGGCCACCGTCCGCGCCCTGAAGATGCACGGCGGTCTGGCCAAAACCGAGCTGGGCACCGAGGATCTGGGCGCGCTGGAGCGCGGTATCCCCAACCTGCTGCGCCACGTGTCCAACATCAAGAACGTCTACAAGCTCCCCTGTGTGGTGGCGGTCAACCGTTTCCCCACCGATACCGATGCGGAGATTGACTTCATCATCGCCAAGTGCCGTGAGCTGGGTGTCAACACCGTGCTGTCCACCGTGTGGGCGGACGGCGGCGCCGGCGGCATCGAGATGGCGAAAGAAGTGGTCCGCCTCTGCGAGGAGGAGCAGGGCGATTTCACCTTCTCCTACGAGCTGGATTGCTCCATCGAGGAGAAAATCGAGTCTGTGGTCAAGAAGGTCTACGGCGGCGACGGCATCGCCATCCTGCCTGCGGCCAAGAAGCAGATCCAGCAGCTCACCGCTTTGGGCTTTGACAAGTGCCCCGTCTGCATCGCCAAGACTCAGTACAGTTTCTCCGATGATCCCACCAAGTTGGGTGCTCCCGATGGCTTCACCGTTACCATCAAGAACGTGAAGGTGTCCGCCGGCGCCGGCTTTATCGTGGTGCTGACCGGCGATATCCTCACCATGCCCGGTCTGCCCAAGTGCCCCGCCGCCGAGCGCATCGACGTGGATGCCCACGGCAAGATTACGGGCCTGTTCTAATAAAGGTATATACAAAGAGCCGATGCAATCGCATCGGCTCTTTTTCTCTTTTCTTGACGAAATCCCAAAAACGTGGTACAATAAATCGGTTATCGAAAAAAACCTTCTTAGGAGGATACCTATGAAACAGACGAAAAAAGCACTGGCGCTGTTGCTGGCGATGACTCTGCTTCTGACCTTTGCCGCCTGTGGTAAGGATGAGAACAAGACCGACAGCAGCACCAATACCACCACGGCAACCGATGCCACCACCACCGCACCCAATGCGACCACCACGACCACCACCCAGCCCTCCGATGAGTTGCTTCCCGACGATGAGCGTGACGGCTCCAAGGACCGGCCTTTCGAGATTGGCAGTGCGCTGGAGTTTGACGCGGTGGTTAAGGCGGGCGGCGTCACCTACTACGACGTCTTCCGCGTGGGCGGCACCATCCTCACTCTGGAGAGCGCCGACGCCACCATCGAGTACGAGGGCAAGACCTACACCCCCGACAAAGGCGTGATTTCCTTCCCCGTGTTCACCGACGACGTTCTCAATCCCGTTAAGTTGGCCATCGGCAACACCGGTTCCGCTGACGCTACTTTCAAGGTAACTTTTTCCTATCCTCAGGGCACGTTGCTCAACCCCTATGAGCTGACCCTGGGCGAGGTGGTCACCGTCATCCAAGAGGGCAACGAGCAGGGCGTGGTGTATCTCTACACCGCCACCGCCGACGGCACCTTCTCCGTGCAGGATAAGTCGGTCACCAAAGGCGACGGCTACGATATCGAGGTGTACAACCTCAACAGCGGCGCCAATCGTACCTTGAATGAGGACGGCGTGGACAACATCGTGTCTATCACTGCCTCCAAGGGCGACCAGATTCGCGTCACCTATTTGGCGCTGCCCGATGACAAGAATGCCTACCCCGCCATTACTCTCAAGAGTACCATTGGCTTTAAGACGGGCACCGTCAACGATAAGCCGGTGGAAAAGAAAGTGGATTACACCGTCATCATCAAAGATCAGTTGGGTAATCCCATCCCTGGCGTTAAGATCAGCATTAGCTCGGAGATGATTGCCGCCACCGTCACCACTGATAGCCAGGGCGTGGCCAAGGCGAACCTCCCCGAAGGCGTCCCCACCGGCACACTGGAGGTTCCCAACGGCTATATTGCCGCTTCCAAGCGCTTTAGTTTCAAGGCAGGCGAAACCACCCTGACCATCGTGATGGAGAAGGAGCAGATTGCACCTCCCACTACTCCCACTACTCCCACCACGCCTACTAATCCTACCGATCCGAACCATCCCACTCAGCCTACCGATCCTGAGGTTACTACGTTAGATTACACCGTCACCCTGCTGGATGGTAAGGGCGCCCCCGTGAGCGGCCTGACTGTGGTTTTCTTTAGCGGCGACACCCAAGTGGCTAAGCAGGTGGGTAATGACAAGGGTGTGTCTACCGTCAAATTAGAGCGTGGCACCTACACCGTCACGGTGGAAGGTACCGAACTGAAATACGACGAGAAGGCCGCCGTGGTGGCTGCCTCCGCTCCTGATCTCACCCTGGTGCTGGCCACTGCTCTGAACACCATCAAAGGATCGATGATTACCGATCCTCTCACCGATAAGAGAATTAAGGCCAACTACGTCGCTGAGGGAGCCACCTATATGTCCTTGAAAGCGGGCGAGCGCAACTATTTCCTGTTTGAGCCCAAGCGTGGTGGCACCTACCGCATTGATGCTTCCAACAACTACGCCAGAGTCGGTTACTTCGGCACCGATATGTTCGTCTTCTCCGAAAACAACGCCACTATCAACGCCAACGCGTTCACCATGTCGGTGCAGAATGGCGAGGTGGGTAACGTCTTTGTTATCGGCATCGACGCTGCCACCAACTGTTCCGCTGCGGTTCTGCGTATCACCCGAGTGGGTGACCCTGCCTGGAGTATTGAGAACGAGCCTACCGTGGAGTTTAAGGGCAGCGGCGCTCCTGTCGACATCACTGCTCCCGAAGGGCTGGTGGACGTGGACATTAATTCGGCGACAGAGCATCACTTGGTGTATAACTCGAAAGACGGCTACTATCATCTTGATAGCGCTAACGGCCCCGTAGTGTACGTGCGTATGAACAACAAGTACGCCTCTATTGTGGGCCTGCTCAGAGAGTTTGGCAATATGACCGCTTACATCTACAATGCGGACGGCACCTTCAAGGCTAAGGAACAGTATGCTGTCCTGATGCAGAAGTACGTCGATAAGATGGATCCCGATCAGTCTGTATATCCCTTGACCAAGGATCTGGAGTATATGATTCGCAACTACGGCAACAGCCAGAACTGGTGGAACGAGGGCGAGCCCGGCTACCTGTTTGAAGAGGTTGAGGGTGTCAACCCTGCCAACGCTTCGTTGTTCCTCTACTGCTACAAGAAATAAGGCATAATAAAAATCCCCGACGGATTACCGTCGGGGATTTTTCTGTTTCGATTACTTGCTCAAGGCTTCTTTCACTGCATTTTCCAGCTCTTCCAGATGCACCGCACCGGGGAAGATGTGGGTGATGATACCGTTTTCGTCCACAATTACCGTACGGGGATAGGCGTTGTTGACGCCGCCCAGCATGGTGTAGTAGCCGGTGCGGTCCAGCTCGGTGGCGTTATCCTTCTCGGGGATAAAGTCGCTGAGGAACACGATGGGGGAGGAGGGGTACTCCTCGGTGATGAACTTAGGTGCGGTCTCGGGGAACATACCGTGCACCGCCACCACGGTGATCTCGTCGGCGTACTTCTTCGCCACGTCGTCAAAGTAGGGCAGCTCGGCCACGCAGGGGCCGCAGGTGGTGTACCAGAAGTTGATGACCGTCACGCGACCCAGCGCGGTGGGATCCATGGTCTCGGTCTGGATGCCGTCGGCGGTGATGATCGGCAGGTCGTAGGCGTAGCACAGATCGCCCACCTGATTACCGCGCTCGGCGTCCAGTTGCATATCCACCTTGTCGGAGGATACCTGCCAGTGATACACGCCGCTGCCCACCAGCACCGCCAGCATCGCCACGGTGGCGACCAGACGGATGGCAAAGCGCTTTTTGTTGTTGGGCTTGGCGGTCTCGCCCTCGGCGGCGGGAATCTCGTTCTTGGGCAGCAGGATCTGGGGGCCCTTCCACTGGATGGCGCCGGTGGGGCAGACCGCCATACACTCGCCGCAGCTGATGCACTCGGGGTCGCCTACGTGGTGGATGTCCATCTCGCAGTGGGCGATGCACTTGTTGCAATCCACGCACTTGTCCCGATTCAGCTTGATGCCGAAGAAGGAGAAGCGGTTAAACAGGGCGTACAGGGCGCCCAGGGGGCAGATGAAGCGGCAGAACAGGCGGAAGATGAATACGCAACCCACCAGGATGGCCACCATCAGCAGGAACTTCCAGGTGAACAGGGGGCCCAGCACCTTCAGACCCCAGTCGTTGATGCGGTAGGACAGCAGGGTCATACCGCCCTCCAGGGTGCCGGCGGGGCAGATGTACTTGCAGAATGCGGGCAACGTCATCTTGCGGATGGCGTAGAGGAAGGGCACGATGAAGACGAATACCACCAGAATCACGTATTTGAGATAGGACAGTACGCGGGTGATGGGGCTCTTCTTAATCTTGGGGGACTTGATCTTGTGCAGCAACTCCTGAATGAAGCCGAAGGGGCACAGCCAGCCGCAGATCATACGGCCAAACAGGATGCCGTATAGCACCAGGGTGCCGACCACGTAATAGATGCTGCCGTGGTTGTCGCCGTTCATGGCGTTTTGCAGCGAGCCCAGGGGGCAGGCGCCGACGGCGCCGGGGCAGGAGTAGCAGTTGATGCCGGGGGCACACACCGTCTTGGTGTTGCCGGTGTAGATCTCACCGGTGACGAAGCCCTTCGCGTTGGCGTTGAACAACAGGGCGAAATAGAGCTGCATCCATTTGCGCTTGCTGGGCCACAGCTTCTTGATGAAATTTTTGCATTTACTCATATCTCATATCACCCCAATCCGATGCACTCTTGGCAGATGTTGACGGCCTTCCACAGTACGTCCACGGCGCCGCTGTTCAGCAGACCATAGACGATCAGACCCACGGCGACCACCAGGATGACGCCGCGCAGGATACCCTCCCACAGGGCGGTCTTGCTCTTGGTCTCCGCCTTGGCGGTGGGGAGCAACGCCTCCTTGGGGGCGGTGCGCAGCAGATCGATCTCCTTACGCACGCTGCGGCGGCAGAAGTAGGCGGTGAAGACGCCGTAGAGGGCGGGCACCGCCATACAGGGCAGCAGCACGCGCATGGCGGCCACCATCGAGCCGGTGGCGTCCTGCAGAGAGAAGCGGTCCACATCCAGGGCGTACCACAGGAAGATGGCGCTGCCGATACCCAGCAGCACCAGGGTGACGCCGTGGTGACGATTGCGAGCGCGGCGCGCCTTACACACGTTGCGGGTCAGGTCGGCAGGGCAGGCGGACAGATCCACGCGGGTCTGCCAGCGGCGCAGGGTCACCGCGTCGCGGTCAGGGGTGCTGTCGGGAGCCGTCGGAAGGAGAGGGGAGAGGGCGAAGCCCGCCGCCACCACACCGACACAGGTCCACACGGGTACCGCGATGGGGGCAAAGTGGGCCGCGATGCTCTCACGGCTGAAGGGGGAGTCTCCCAGGCGGTAGATAGCGACGCACTGCACCATCAGGCACACCGCCGCCACGATGAGTGCCAGCGTGACCAGCGCAAAGTACACACTGCGCACCCATTTTTTCGTATTTTGGGTCATAAAAGGACCTCCTTAATGACGTTATCACATCCCATACTATCATAAATCGGTATAAATGTAAAGAAAAACGAGGCAAAAAGTGCCATTTACGCAACTTTTCGTGCGAAAAAATGCAAAACGGACCATAAAACACCCCCTTTTTCATACTTTTTGGCTGAAATTTGAAAAAATGGGAGGAAACACTTGCTTTTTGCATTGTGATACGATATTATATAAGGTGGTTAATTTCGCGTACTATGTATTTTTATAGGTAATGAAGACTTTTTCGCGTAAAGAAAGGAACGACGTATGAAGAAGACACAACTCTCTCACATCCTGCGCTCGGTGTTGAGCACCCTGCTGGCTGTGTCCCTGTTGTTGGGCACGGTTCCTGTGGTGTTTGCTACCTCCGCGTCTACCGGCGCGAGCCAGGAATTGTCCAGCATCACCAAGCTGGACAACAACGCCATTCTGAATAATTACCTCCAGTATCTGAACGGCGACGTGGCCTTCAAGATGCCTGAGGGCATCAAGGCGGACGACGAGATCTCCGTCATCGTGCGGGTGGACCGCACCTCTGTGATGGAGGCCTATAACCGCACGGACAAGTCTATGTCCCTGCAGGAGTATATCGTCACCGACGAGGCTCAGGAGGTGCGCGACGCCATCGCCGACCGTAAGGCAGAGCTGCTGGCTCTGTTTAAGGAGCAGGGCGTCGAGTACGAGCTGGGCGAGGATTACGATACCCTGTTCAGCGGCTTTGAGATTCTGGTCAAGGGTGGCGATTGCAACGCCGCCTACCAGTCTCTGGGCGCCGCCGAGTCCATGGCCATCAGCAACTCCTACAAGCCTATGGACACCGAGCTGGTGGAGAACGACGTGAACGTGCTGGAATCCGGCATCTTCAACACCACCGGCATCAAGTACGACGGTACCGGTATGGTGGTGGCCGTGTTGGATACCGGTCTGGACTCCAACCACACCGCCTTCTCTCCCAATAACTTTACCTCCACCCAGTTGGGTCTGACCTACGACCAGGTGGCCGCGCTGGTGGGCGGCACCAAGGCCAACGAGTTGGCCAACGGCGGCCTGACTGTGGACAACGTCTTCATCAATAATAAAGTTCCTTTCGGTTACGACTATGCAGATAAGGATCCCGACGTCTACTCTACCCACAACAACCACGGCACCCACGTGTCCGGCGTTATCGTGGGTAACGACGACGTCATCACCGGTGTGGCCCCCAACGCCCAGCTGGTGTCTATGAAGATCTTCTCCGATATCCAGGATACCGCTATGAGCTCCTGGATTCTGGCCGCTCTGGAGGACTGCGTCATCCTGGGCGTGGATGTCATCAACATGTCTCTGGGTACCGCTTGCGGTTTTGCTCACGAGGGTGAGGAGGAACTGATCAGCGGCGTGTACCAGCGTATGCGTGACGCCGGCATCGCCGTCGTCGTGGCTGCCTCTAATAGCTACAACTCCGCCTACGGCTCCGACGCCAACGGTAACCTGCCCCTGACCTCCAACCCCGACTCGGCTACCGTCGGTTCTCCCGGTACCTATCCCGGCACCCTGTCCATCGCCTCTGTCAACGGCGTGGAGACCCCTTATATTAAATATGGTAATACCATTATGTACTTCGACGAGGCCAACGACAACGGCGGTAAGGAGCAGCACTTCTTCGAGAAGCTGCTGGGCGACCCTCAGTCCAAGGAGATCGAGTACGTCACCATCCCCGGCGTGGGTCGTTCCGCCGACTATACCGGTCTGGACGTCAAGGGCAAGATTGCTCTGGTGCGCCGTGGTCAGAACACCTTCGAAGAGAAGGCGATGATCGCCGAGGCGCAGGGCGCTGCCGGTATCATCATCTACAACAACGTCTCCGGTGAGATCAAGATGAACATCGGTGACGCTCAGCTGGCCGTCTGCTCCATCTCTCAGGACGATGGTGAGGTGCTGGCCGCCAAGCCTAACGGCACGCTGCACATCGCCGTGGACCAGAGCTCCGGCCCCTTCATGTCCGACTTCTCCTCTTGGGGTCCCACCCCCAGCCTGGGCATCAAGCCCGAGCTGACCGCTCACGGCGGTAACATCCTGTCCTCCGTCACCGGCGGCGGCTACGACCGTCTGTCCGGTACCTCCATGGCCTGTCCCAACACCGCCGGTGCGGTGGTGCTGATGCGCCAGTACGTGGTGGAGAACTTCCCCGAGATTGCTAACGACGCCGGCGCCGTGACCGCTATGGTCAACCGCCTGCTGATGTCCACCGCCAACATTCTGATCAACACCAACGGTCAGCCCTACGCCGTGCGTAAGCAGGGCGCCGGTCTGGCAGACCTGAATGCGGCTCTGGGCACCCCCGCCGTCATCATCACCTACGATAAGGACGGCAAGATTATGGATACCACCAAGCTGGAGCTGGGCGACGACCCCTCCAAGACCGGTGTGTACGAGATGACCTTCGCCGTGGACAACTTCGGCAGCAGCGAGCTGACCTACGTGCTGTCCACCAAGGTGCTGACCGAGGGCGTCAGCGATACCAAGACCAACGCCGGTAAGACCACCGTCACCGAGGAGGCTTACGTGCTGGACGGCGCCAAGATGGAGATTATCTCCATCGAGGGCGGCTCCGCCAACGGCAACAAGATCACCGTGGCCGGCGACAGCCAGGCTAAGGTGAACGTGCGCATCACCCTGAGCGATGCCAACAAGGATTACCTGAACAAGTCCTTTGAAAATGGTATGTACGTGGAAGGCTTCCTGTCCCTGGAAGCCAAGTCCGGTACCGATATCGACCTGAACGTGCCCTACCTGGCCTTCTACGGCGATTGGAACCAGGCTCCCATGTTCGACCTGGAGTACTATGACACCAACGCCGACGAGCTGGACACCGGTATCGATCCCGAGGATAAGCTGATGGCGGATGCCTTCCCCTCCCGTGCGGTGGGCGGCATCTCCTCCGACTTCGTTAGCTATCTGGGCTCTTACTACTTCGTGCAGGATCCCTCCGATATGGTGATCTCTGCCAGCCGTGATTACATCGCCCTGTCCAACCAGGAGGGTTCTATTTGCTCTCTGCGTTTCGTGTGGGCGGGTATGCTGCGCGGCGCCAAGACCATTGACATTACCATCAAGAACGCCGCTACCGGCGAGGTGGTGTTCCAGACCACCGAAGAGGACGTGCGTAAGTCCTATGGTGACGGTGGTCCCATCCGTCCCTCCAACATCGAGATTGAGTTTGATATGAAGGAGCACAACCTGCCCAACAACACCAAACTCACCGTCGAGCTGGTGGGTCATATGGACTACGCCGATGGTGGCGAGGCGGCCAACCGTAACCGCACCATGACCTTCCCCATGACGGTGGACTTCGAGGCTCCTACCGTCAGCGACGTCGAGTTCTACTACGAGTACGACAAGACCAACAAGAAGAACAAACTGTTCGCCAAGGTGGGCGTGTACGATAACCATTACGCCATGTGTGGCCAGCTGGGCTACGTGGTGATGGGCGAGGACGAAAACGGCAACGAAGCCCCCGAGATGATGTCCTTCGAGCAGTATATGACCACCATCTATTACAAGAAGAACAGCACCACTTATGTGACCATCGAGTTGACCGATTACGTCTACCAGATTAAGGACTATGCGGCCAACAAGAACTCCTTCGTGTTCACCTGCTATGACTACGCACTGAACTACGCTACTTACGAGATCCGTCTGCCCGACACCACCAAGGACTTCGATCTGGGTGAGTTGGAAGACGGTCTGACCCTGAGCCCCAACGAGGTTTACACCCTGGCTCCCAAGACCAACCCCGACACCGCCTGGAGCGAGCTGTTGGAGTTCCGTTCCTCCCGTACCGATGTGGTGCGTGTGGTGAACAACAAGTTGGTCGCTGTCCGTTCCGGCCGCGCCATCATCAGTGTGTCCAACCCCGAGACCGGCGTGAAGAAGACCTTTAACGTGACGGTGTTGGCTGAGGGCGACGAAGGCTATCGTCGGTACGACAAGCCGGTTGTGGATATGTTCATTCTTCCCGGTTATCAGACCCAGAAAGCCTATTACATCCTGGACAACGAGAACAAGGATATCGGTGATACCGGTGCCCTGCGCTTCTTCGAGGGCAACTACAACCTGTCTATGTACCCCTCCGAGTCCGTGGCTTTGATGTATGACATCGATCCTTTCTACCCCCGCGAT
>JAZREF010000076.1:0-52167 GCA_045660625.1 Acutalibacteraceae bacterium | reverse complement strand
CCCATCTTCTTGCCCTCGGAGTTGAGCAGCAGAGTGATGGTCATAGCGTGAGCGTCCTTGCCCAGTTTACGGCGAATCAGCTCGGTGCCGCCCAGCATATTGCTCCACTGGTCGTTGCCGCCGAACTGCAGGTTACAGCCGTGGGTCTGGAACAGACGGTAGAAGGCGTAAGACTGCATAATCATATAGTTGAACTCCAAGAAGGACAGACCCTTCTCCATACGCTGCTTATAGCACTCGGCGCGCAGCATATTGTTTACGGAGAAGCAGGCGCCCACCTCGCGCAGGACCTCAACGTAGTTCAGGTCCAGCAACCAGTCGGCGTTGTTCACCATCTGAGCCTTACCCTCGCCAAACTCGATGAAACGCTCCATCTGCTTTTTGAAGCAATCGCAGTTGTGCTGGATGGTCTCCTGCGTCATCATAGAGCGCATATCGGTACGGCCGGAGGGGTCGCCGATCATAGCGGTGCCGCCGCCGATCAGGGCGATGGGCTTATTGCCCGCCATCTGTAGGCGCTTCATCAGGCACAGAGCCATAAAGTGGCCCACGTGCAGGCTATCGGCGGTGGGGTCAAAGCCGATGTAGAAAGTGGCCTTGCCGGCGTTGATCAGATTCTTGATTTCCTCTTCGTCGGTAACCTGGGCGATGAGGCCGCGGGCTACCAGTTCTTCGTAAACGGTCATTGGTATCTCTCCTTATGCAAATTGGGGTTATTATACTTTAATTAACAGTCCTTTGTCAAGGGGTGTCGGCCGAATCAGCATCCACGGGGGTGGCGTCGGCCACCTTCATCTTGCGCCAGCGGACAAAATGCAGCACAGCCGAGGTGGCGGTCAACACCGCGCACAAGCCGTGCAACACAATGGTCAAAACGGGGTTGTGATTGGCAAAATCAATATACAGCGTCACAGCCCACACCACCGAGCACAACGTCCAAATCACGGCTACCACAATGGAATACTGCCGTTTGTTATTCTCGGTCAGTTGCTGCTTTTCCTCAGGGGTCAATTCTCTGGAAATGCGTGCCATAATGCTCTCTCCTTATTCTGTAGCGCGGCGGTAAAGCTCCTCCGCCGCAGACAGCGTAGTGTCGGTGATCTCGCCGCCCATAATGCGGGCCAGCTCCTGCAGACGATGGTCCTCGTCCAGCATCGTCACCGCGGTGTAGGTGCGACCGCCCTCCACCGACTTGCTGACAAACAGGTGGGTGTGGCCGCAGGCGGCAATCTGCGCCAAGTGGGTGACACACAACACCTGCCGCTTGGCGGCGATGCCGCGCATCAGGGCGCCCACCTTAGCGGCGGCGCGGCCGCTGATGCCGCTGTCCACCTCGTCAAACACCAGGGTGTCGATGTCGTCCACCTGCGCCAGCACGCTCTTGAGCGCCAGCATAACGCGGGACAATTCACCACCCGAGGCGGTCTTGGCAATCGACTTAGGCGGTTCGCCGGGGTTGGAAGCGATGAGGAACTCCACCGCGTCGCCGCCGATGGCGGTCAGGGCAGTGGGCTCGATGGACACCGCCAATGTTACATGGGGCATATCCATAAAGGCCAGCTGTGCCTGCACGTCCTGCTCAAAGCGGGTGGCCGCCTGCTTGCGAGCGGCGGTGAGGCGGCGGGAGGCGGCGATGGTGGCGTGCTTGGCCACGTCCGACTGCCGCTCCAGCTCCGCCAAATAGGCATCGGAGGACTGGATACCGGAAAGCTCCGCCTGCATCTCAGCCAGCTTATCCAGCAAAGCCTGCTCGTCGGTGACGCCGTGCTGCTTCATCAGCCGAGCGAGGAGCGCCAAGCGATCCTCCAGGGCGTTGAGTTCGTTTTCATCAAAACAGAGGCGTGCCTCAAAGTCGGCGGCCTCCTCGGCGATGGCCTGCACATCGTATAGGCAACTCTGCAAGCGGCGGGCCAAATCCGCCAAATCGTCGGTGATGCGACCGGCGGCCTGCAAGGCGGCTACCGACTCGGTCAGGCGGGTGAGCACACCGCTGTCGCCGCCGTTTTCGTCATCTTCCATAGCACCGCG
The DNA here is from genome assembly GCA_045660625.1 of Acutalibacteraceae bacterium. Taxonomy (GTDB): domain Bacteria; phylum Bacillota; class Clostridia; order Oscillospirales; family Acutalibacteraceae; genus UBA5905. Next base: position 50,139 of record JAZREF010000076.1, on the reverse strand, counting down.
CACCAGGCGCAGATGACCGCTGAGCTTTTCGCCGTGGCGAGCCAGATCGCGGCGGGAGAGCAGCTCCTGCTCCTCCCCTACCTTGACATTCGCCTGCTCCAACACGGAGATCCATTGGGTCAACTGAGCGGTACGAAAGGCCTTTTCCTGCTCGTCCATGGTGGCTGCCTTGATGGCGCGGTGGATGCGGCAGTACTCGGTATAAGCCTTACCATACTCCACAATCACCTCGGAGGGAACGCCCAGACGATCCAAATACTCGACGTGGTGCTCCTGCTGAAGCAGTGCCTGATTCTCGTGCTGTCCGTGGATATTCACCAGCAGACGACCGATGCGCCGCAGGGAAGCCACAGTGGTGGGACGATCCCCCACGCGGCAACTACCCTTACCATCGGCGGTGATGGTGCGCTGAATCAACAGCGTGCCATCCTCCTCGGGAGCCAACTCCTGCTCTGCCAAAAAGTCTAACACCGCCGACGGCAGATCGTCAAACACGCCCGCAATATAGGCGCGGTCGGCGCCGTGGCGCACCACGTCGCGGGTGATGCGCTCGCCCAGCAGGGCGTTGATGGCGTCGATGACGATGGACTTGCCCGCGCCGGTCTCACCCGTCAAAACGGTCAGACCCGAGCCGAACGAAATATCGGTCTTTTCGATCACCGCCACGTTTTCAATATGTAAGCTTTGCAACATACTGATTTACCTTCTTACTTTCGGGTTTAGTTGCTCTGGCTGAGCATCTTCTTCAGCTCGATGACCAGGTCCTCGGCGTCCCGCTCGCTGGTGACGATGCAGATGAAGGTGTCGTCGCCCGCCAGGGTGCCCACCACCTGATTCCAGTGCAGGGAGTCCATAGCGGCGCAGGCCGCCTGAGCCATACCGGGCAGGCAATTCACCACCACAATATTCTGGGCGTACTGCACACGCACCACAGAACCGCCGAAGATGGAATGGAACTGGGCAGAGATCGGCTCGTGATGGCCGCCCTTGGCGGTGGTGTAGCGATAGCCGCCACCCCGCACGGGACTCTTGACAAGGCGCAGTTCCTTAATATCGCGGGAGACGGTGGCCTGGGTCACCTGGAAGCCTGCCTGGCGCAGATGCTCCTGCAGGTCCTCCTGAGTCTCCACGGCGGTGTTGTTGATGATCTCCAAGATTTTGGCGTGTCGTCTTGTTTTCATACACTCATCTCCTATCGGATAGTTTACGGCGCAGGCGCTCGTAGAAGGTGTCGCGCCGCAGTCGGAGTAAGCGGACAGAATGCTCTGCCCGACGAATGGTCACGGTAGAGGTCGGTGCCAGGGGGATATTCTCCTCGCCGTCTACGGTGACGTAGGCGGCGGAGCCGTCCGCGGCGGTCGCCTCTGCCGTCAGCACGACGTTGGAGGGCCAGATGCGGGGGCGGGAATCCAGAGAATGGGGGCACACGGGGGTGAGCAGGATACAATCCACCGACGGGTCCACCACGGGACCGCCCGCCGACAAGGAATAGGCGGTGGAGCCGGTGGGGGTGGCGATGATGACGCCGTCGCCGCGGCAGGAGAGCACCTCGCCGCCGTCGGCGTGGACCGCCACGTCCACCAGGCGGGACAGGCCGCCGCGGGAAATGACCGCCTCGTTCATCGCGTAGCGGGTGACGTCGCCCTGCTCGGTAGGTACGGTGACCGCCAAGAGGGCGCGCTCATCCACGGTGTAATCCCCGCTGAGCAGGGCGGACAGAGAATCCAGCTCGTCCGCCTCCATACCCGCCAAAAAGCCCAGGTGGCCGGCGTTGACGCCCATCACGGGGCATCCCGCCACCGCCGCGGCCTTAGCCACGTGGACGATGGTGCCGTCGCCGCCGATGGCCAGCGCCATATCGCAGCCGGTCAGCGCCTCGGTGAGTTGGGGCATCGTGGGCAAAGTCGCCTCGCTGCACACCACCCGCACGTTGGCGCCCAACTGGGCCAAACGCTGGGCCACGGTGCGTACCAAGGTGTCGTATTCGGTTTTGGATTGATTGGGAACCACGGCAATCAGCATACCGTCCCCTCCTATCCTCTCGTTATTTGAGTTGCTCAAACGCCGTCTGCACGATGGCCGCCGTATCCCACACGGGGACGGTAGCGGTATCGCGGCGCAGCACGGCCAGATACTCGATATTGCCCTCACCACCGGTGATGGGAGAGTGACCCAGCCACACAGGGGTCAATCCGCACTCGGCGAAGAGGAATAATTGCTGAGAAAGCACGCGGGCGTGGGCCTTACGGTCCTTGACCACGCCGTGCTTGCCGATGGCGGCCTTGCCCGCCTCAAACTGGGGCTTGATGAGGCACACCAAGGTGGCGTCAGGCGCCAAATAGGGCAAAATCGCGGGCAGAACGTTGCCCAGCGACACAAAGGACACGTCCACCGAGCAGAAGGTGACGCTACCCGCCGCCACGGCGGCAGACAACGCCTCGCTGCGGACGTCGGTGCCCTCCAGCACCACCACGCGGGGGTTTACCCGCAGGGTGGGGTGCAACTGGTCGTGTCCCACATCCACCGCATACACGCGGGCGGCGCCATTCTGCAACATACAGTCGGTGAAACCGCCGGTGGAGGAGCCCACGTCCATCGCCACCGCGTCGGTGAGGGTGAGCCCCGCCGCCTCGATGGCGCGTTCCAACTTATATCCGCCACGACCCACGTATTTCTGGGTCGGAGCGGCGCACACCACCGCGTCGGTGGGTGCCACGCGGCGGGACGCCTTGGTGACGACAGCGCCATTCACCGTGACGTAGCCCGCCTCAATAATTTCCTTCGCCTTTTCCCGTCCGCTGGCGGCTCCGATAGCCACCAAATAGGCGTCAAGGCGTTCTGCTTTACCCTCCATAAACGCCCTCCGTATGGGCCTTTACGAAGGTTTCGATGCCTGCGGCGTCCAAGCCCACGCGGTGCAAGCCCTGGGCCGTGGTGCAGGCGCCTAAGGTCTCCTCAATGGCGCGCACGGCGTAATGACCGCCGAAACCGGCCTGCATCAGGCGGCTGCCCAGCAGGTCACCCACGCCGCCGCGGGTCTCCTCCAGCACCAGCACGCACTTGTACTCGGAGGCGATCTCCACAATCTCCGCCGCCACGGGCAGGATGCGGTTGAGTTTGAGCACCGAGACGGATTTGCCCGCCTCGCGGTAGCGGCGGCAAAGCGGCAGCACCTCGCCGTAGGTGCGGCCGTAGGTGACCAGCAGCAGATCGCGGCCGCCGTCGTCGTCCAGCACATAGGGTGCCGTGGTAGGTTCATAATTCGCCAGCAGGTCACCCTCGCCACCCTTGGGGTAGCGGACGGCGGCGATGCCGCCCACATCGTACAGCGCCTGCTTGAGGTGCAACTCCAACTCTTTGAAGGTGGAGGGAGCGAACATGGTCACGTTGGGGATGGTAGCCAGCATCGCGAGGTGGTAGATGCCCTGATGGGTCTCGCCGTCGTCCGGCACCACGCCGGCGCGGTCGATGGCCAGCACCACGTGGTTGTTCATCAAGGCGGTGTCGTTGATGAGCTGGTCGTAGCTGCGCTGCAGGAAGGTGGAATACACCGCAAAGACCGGCAACAGACCGCCCCGCGCCATACCGGCGGAGAAGGTGACGGCGTGCTCCTCGGCGATGCCTGCGTCGAAGAAGCGGGTGGGATATTTCTTGGCAAAGGAGTCCAGACAGGTGCCCTTGACCATAGCGGCGGTAACCGCCACGATGCGGCTATCCTTCTCCGCCAGATCGCAAAGCGCCTGACCGAAGCAAGAAGAGAAGCTCTCTCCCCCGCCCAGCGGTACGCCGGTGTCGGGGTCGAACTTGGAAATGCCGTGGTAGATATCGGGATCCTGCTCGGCGTAGGTCGAGCCCTTACCCTTGACGGTGTTGACGTGCAACACCACCGGCTTGCCCACGCTCTTGGCGGCGCGGAAGGCCTCGATGAGGTCGCTCAGGTCGTGGCCGTCCACGGGGCCCATGTAGTGGAAGCCCATATTCTCGAAGAAGGAGGTGCCGGAAAACACCGAGCGCTTGATACGGCGCTTGGTGCGGTGCACCAGCGCGTTCAGCGGGCGGCCGATCAGCGGGATATGGGTGAGAATCTTGGTGATCATCTGCTTGATCCGCACGTACTTGACGCGGCTGCGCAGGTGGGTCAGATACCGCGCCACAAAACCCACGTTCTTGCTGATGGACATCTTATTGTCATTCAGCACCACGATCAGGCGGTCGTCGCTGCGGCCGGCGTTGCTCAGGCCCTCGTAGGCCAGGCCGCCGGTGAGGGCGCCGTCGCCGATGACGGCGATGGTGTACCCCTTGTCCCCCGTCAGCGCCTTGGCCTTGGCGATGCCGTTGGCCACCGAGATGGAGGTGGAACTGTGACCCGCCACAAAGGCGTCGTGGATACTCTCGGCAGGGTTGGGAAAGCCGCTGATGCCACCCTGCTGGCGCAGGGAATCAAACCGACCGTAGCGATCGGTCAGCAACTTATGGGCGTAGCACTGGTGACCCACGTCCCAGACGATGGCGTCCTTGGGGGTGTTGAACACGCGGTGCATCGCCACCGTCAACTCCACCGTGCCCAAATTGGAGGCCAGGTGCCCGCCGGTGCGGGAGACGGTGCTCACCATCTTCTGCCGCAACTGGGCGCAGAGGTCGTTCAGCTCGCGGATATTCATTTTTTTGATGTCTTTGGGAGAATGGATGTTTTCCAATCTCTTCATAAAACCATCACCCTTATCTCGTGTTACACATCAGTGGTCGCGGGTCAGCAGAGCCTCTGCCAACTGCCGCAGGTCATCGGCCTCAGAGCCGAAGACGGACAGCGCAGCTACCGCCTCGGCGGTGCGCTTGTCCGCCCAGCGGCGGGCCTCCTCCAATCCCAGCAGGGATACGTAGGTGGTCTTCTCATTCTCGGCGTCAGAGCCGATGGGCTTGCCCAACTTGGCGGCGTCGGCGGTGACGTCCAGGATGTCGTCGATAATTTGGAAGGACAGGCCGATGCCCTCGCCAAAGGTGCGGGCGGCCGCCTCCTGCTCGGGGGTGGCACCCGCCAGACGGGCACCCATCACGCAGGCGCCGACCAGCAGCGCGGCGGTCTTGCCCCGCTGCAGAGCCTCTAAGGTGGCGAGATCGATCTGCTTGCCCTCGTTAGCCAGATCGATGACCTGACCGCCCACCATACCATCGATGCCGGCGGCATCCGCCAGCGCGGAGGCGGCACCCAGCACCCCCTCGGCAGAGAGGGAGCCGCGATTCTTGGGGGTCAGGATGGTCTCGAAGGCCAGATTCAGCAGGCCGTCGCCGGCCAGCAATGCCATCGTCTCGCCGTACACCGCGTGGGTGGAGGGCTTGCCCCGGCGCAGGGGGCTATTGTCCATACAGGGCAGGTCGTCGTGGACCAGCGAGTAGGAATGAATCATCTCAATGGCCGCCGCGGCGGGCAGAGCCGCCTCGGGGTCGCCGCCGCACAGGCGGCAGAACTCCAGCGTCAGCACGGGACGAATCCGCTTGCCGCCGTCGGTGCAGGCGTAGGTCATCGCCTCCGCCACCACGGTCTGCAAGCCGCCCGTAGCGGGCATATAGGCAGGCAACGCCGCCTCAATGCGGTCGCAGTGCGCCTGCATACGGTTGGTGTAAATAGCCATAGCAATTACCTCTCAAAACGACAATTACAAAGACAATTCCTCGCCCATATCTTCGCCCTGGCGGTCGGCGATGCCGTCGTCGGCCTCGCCCTTCTCCACGGCGGTGAGCTTGACAATCTTCTGCTCAGCGGTCTTGATCTGATCGGCGCAATAGGCGGTCAGTTTGGTGCCCTCCTCAAACAATTTCAGAGAATCGTCCAGGGTGCAACGACCGCTCTCCAACGTTGCCACAATCTGCTCCAGGCGGGTCATCGCCTGCTCAAAAGTCATTTCAGCCATTTACCTGTCCCTCCTTAATCTCGGTCACGGTGCAATCCACCGTGCCGTCTGCCAATCGAAAACTCACGGTATCCCCCGCCGCAACGCGGGTGACACTGTCCAACACGCCGCCGTCGGCGGTGTAGCCGATGCCGTAGCCGCGACCCAGCACCTTAAGCGGGCTGAGGGCGTCCAACTTGGACGCCGCGGCGGCCAGGCGGCGGTCCGCCGTGCCAATCTGTCGCTGGGCGGCGGAGGCGAATCGGCGGGTGAGGTAATCCAGGCGCATAGCCTGCTCCTCGGTATAGTACTGCGGTGCAGAGAGGCACCGCTTGTCCTTCAACAGTTTCAGGCGCGCCTCAGCGTTGGTGATGACGCCGCGGGTGCCGGTGGTCAGGCGGGAGTGCAACATCTGCACCTGAGACCACAGGCGGGCACGATCCGGCACCGCCAGCTCCGCCGCGGCGGAGGGTGTGGGAGCACGCAGGTCCGCCACAAAATCGCAGATGGTAAAGTCGGTCTCGTGTCCCACCGCGGAGATAACGGGAATAGCGGAGGCCGCCACAGCGCGAGCCACCATCTCCTCGTTAAACGCCCACAAATCTTCGATGGAACCGCCGCCGCGACCCACAATCAGCACGTCGGCGGCCTTGGCGGCGTTAAATCGCTGAATGGCGTCTACAATAGAGGGGGCGGCGCCGTCGCCCTGCACCAGCACGGGGCAGAACACCACCTGCGCCAGGGGGTAACGGCGGCCGAGGACGTTGAGAATGTCCCGCACCGCCGCACCGGTGGGCGAGGTAATCACACCCACGCGGGTGGGATAGGGCGGCAAGGGGCGCTTGCGGCTCTCGTCAAAGAGACCCTCCGCCGCCAATTTTTTCTTCAATTGTTCGTAGGCCACCTGCAGGGCGCCCACGCCGTCAGGCTGCATCTCCTCGATGTAAATCTGGAACGAACCGGTGGCCTCATACAGCGACACGCGGGCACGGACGATGACCCGCATACCGTCCTCGGGACGGAAGGCCAGTTTGGAGGCGTGGCCCTTGAACATCACCGCCTTAACGGCGGCGGTATCGTCCTTGAGGGTCAGGTAGAGGTGACCCGACTTATAGTGATGGGTGAAGTTGGAGATCTCGCCGCCGATATACACCGCCGCCAGATTACCGTCGTTCTCCAGCACGGATTTGACATAGCGGTTGAGCTGACCTACCGATATGACTTTCATCCCATCTCCTCCTCCCGAATCTTACATAAGCAGGCGATGCCTGCGGCATTATCCGCCGAATACACCGGCGGGGCAAAATAACCGCCGAAGCGGTCGGTCAAGGTCTGTTTGAGCATCTGATTGGACATCACGCCGCCGGCGTAGACCAGCGGCAGGTCGCCGTACTGCGCCAGCAGCGCCTCGGTCATACCCGTCACGGCGGCGCGGACGCTATCCAAGCAGAAGCGTGCCACCTCGGCAGGGGGCTGACCCGCCGCCAAGCGGTCGCGGCACTGATTCTCCACGCCGGACAGGTGGCAATCGCACCCCTTGAGGGTGGGGCGGGGCTTGTAGGTGCTCTGCGCCTGAGCGGCCAGCGCCTCCAGCGCGGGGCCCGCCGGGAACGGCAGACCCAACATACCGCCTACGCGGTCGATGAGCTGACCCGCCTTAAGATCCAACGAGCGACCCACCACCCGACAGCGGATGATGCAATCGGCGTCCGGCTCCACCAGCAAAGCGTCGGTGGTGCCGCCGGACACGTGAAAAGCCAAAAACGGCGCACGCCGCAGATGCAGACAATCCGCACCGGTCAGCGCCGCCATAATGTGTCCTTGTTGATGTGTGAAATAATGGACGGGGACACCCAGCGCCGCGCCCAACTGGCGCGCCGCACCGGCACCCACCAAGAAGCAGGGCATATACGACCCGTCCACCTGCTGGGGACGGTCGGAGGCCGCCACAGCAGAGATACCGCCGGCCATCGCCTCGGTCAGCCGCTCCATAATATCCGGCAGCTGACGGGTGTGGTGGAAGACGGCGTCGCTCTGACGCAGGCCCATCTCCCCCGCCTTAACCGGCAGGAGCTGCTTGGCCTGCACCGGCTTGTCCGCGCCCTGAGCCCAATAGGCCGCAGAGGTGGTGTAATTGCTGGTATCCAGCCCTAAGTAGCCGCTCATGCCTCTGCGCGAGAGATGCTGCCCAGGATGCCGTTGACGAAGGAGGAATCCTCCTCACCGCCGTAACGCTTGGCCAGCTCGACGGCCTCGTTGATGGCGACGCTGTCGGGGGTATCGTCGTAGAACTTCATCTCGTAAATAGCGAGACGGAGCACCGCCAACGCCACGCGAGAGATGCGGTTGTGGCTCCACTTGTGGGAGTTGGCCTCGATGAGGGCGTCCACCTCAGCCAGCTTCTCCTCGGCGCCCTGCGCCAACTCCAGCGCGAAGGGCTCGATGATAAACTCGCGGGCGTCCTGTGCGCCCTCGGCCAGATCCATCACGGACAGATCGTTAAAAGACTTCTCAAACAGCAGAGCAAAAGCCTGCTCACGGGATTTTCTTCTGGACATTTTATGCGCCTCCGGTTTCATCTTTCGTATATTTATACAATCCAGCGTAGAAACGAGGCCCTCTACCGGGGGCAGAGGGCCCGTGTCATCAGGTATTGGGCTCGTCGTCGGCCACGCCGTCGACGTGGACGTTGATGCGGGTCACCGGCTTGCCGGTCATGGACTGCACCGCCGTCTTGACGTTCTGCTGCAGAGCCAGGGCCACGTCCTGAATCTTGGCGCCGGCCTTGAGGGTGACGTACACGTCCAGCACGGTGTCGTGCTCGTTATTCAGCACGCGCACGGCGCGGGAGGCGTCGTTGCGGGAAATCATACCGCGGATATCCGCCGCACGACCGGACAGGGCGGCCACGCCCTCGGTCTCCAGTGCCGCCGTGGCGACAATAGAGGCTACTACGTCCTCAGAAATGATACAGCTGCCTTCTGCCGATTTAAACTCTTTGGCATCCATCGGGATTCCTCCTTTGTGTTGTCCGCAATGCGGTCTGTGGGATAGTATGGACGGCGCGCAAAGCAATCATCCCGCCTCACGCCCGTTATTCTACTCTATTATAACACAAAGTTGAAAATAAGCAATATTTTATTATAAAAAAATCCAACTTTTATGCAGTGGCGGTCACAATCTGCACCTGATTGGCCTCCACGGCGGATTGAGACACCACAATCTGCAGAATTTGCAGGCTCTCCTGCTGCTGCAAATGCTCCGCCTGCACCACCACGCTGCACCGCGCGCCGTCGATATACACCACACTATCCTCAAAGCCTTTTGCCAGCAGCAAATTCTCGATGTTACTCTCCTGCAACACGTTCTCCGCGATGGCGGTGGCCCGCTGGGTGGCCGTGGCCTTATCCTCCGACGAGGCCTGGGCACTGTCCAGCACCTCCTGAATGATGCTCAGCGCCTCCTCCCGGGCGGCGGTGCGGCTGGCGCGGGCCTCGTCGAAATACGACGGCGGCTCATCGGGGTCGCTGACCCCGGTACCGACAAAGGTGGCGTCGCCCAGGTGGCTGTCGTCCGGCTGCTTGCCCATATCGGTGCCCGCCGCCAGCTCGGGTGATTGGGTCAGGTAGAAATTCAGGTACACCGCCAGACCCAGCGCCACCGCCAGCGCCGCCATCATCAGTCGCTTTTTCTTCACTATCTTCATCTCGTTGCCTCCTACTCTTGCTTGACTACGCACACGCGGCGCTCGGAAATGTGAAAGGCGGTGGACACCACCTGAATCACCCGCTGCCGCACCGCTTCATTACCGCCGCCCTCGCACACCACCGCCACCCCCTTCACCGTGGGTTGCAGGCGGGTGATCAGCAATCCCGCGGGGCCGTCGGCGGTCTCCACCGTCAGATAGGACTCGCTGAAGGTCGACCCGCCGTCCGCCCCGTTAGATGTGGCAGTATCGGCGGCGTACACCGCCTGGGACCCACTCTCCAGCGTGACCATCACGCGGCAGGTGCCCACCCCGTCCACCTCCCGCAGCAGGGCGGCGATACGCTGCTCCAGCGCCTGCTCCACCTGTGCCTCGGACAGGGTCACGGCGGCGGTATCCTCCCCTCGATTGCGGCGAGGAACCCACTCCGACAGGGCGATGAGCAGCACCCCCGCCAACCCGATACACAAGAGAATCCGCACCGCCCGATCCTTATGACGCAGACGCTCCCACCACGACGTCAGCGCCGTCTTCACCGCGTTTCTTTCCACACCGCCACCTCCACCGTCGTACCCAGCCGCTGCTGAGCAATCTGCTGCACCGCGGTGGCACGACGCGCCACCTCCTCGTCCACATAGAGGGTAATCTGTCCTATGGATATGCTGCCGTCCTCCCCAATATCCATATCCGCCACCACCTTTTTCGCCGACCAGCCGTAGCCGTCCAGCGACTGATTGACCATCCGAAGCAGGGTGTCGTTCACCTGCGCCACCACCTGCTGGCGCATCCGCGCGGTGATAGCGGCTTCGTCGAGGGTGCTTTGGGCCGTAAAGTCAGGCAGCTTGACACCCGAAGAAAGGCTTGAAATCGGGGAAAGAAGCGCGCAAAGGAACAAGCACGGCAGCAGCATCCGCCCCTGCTCGCCCAGGCGATTAGCGGGGAATAATTGGCGCAAAAGGGTGCCAATCACCGCCGCACAACACACCGCGACCGCCCATTTTTGGAGGCTTTCCACCCCCTCACCTCCCTACGAATGCCACCACCGAGGTGGAGAGAATCATCAGCAGCGCGAACACCGCCAGCACCGCAATCAGCACCCGCACCGCCCCCGCCGCCGTGCGGCAGAGGGCGTCCAGCGGCGTGAGCCCGAACACCGACGCCACCCCGCCCGCCAGGTGCAGGCCGACGCTCCAACAGACGCAGGAAAACAGCGGTGGCAGGACAATCAGCACCACCGACAGCAGACCGAAAGCGCCCACCGTCGAGCGCAGCAGACCGCCGCAACCGATGACGGTGTTGTAGGCTTCGCTGAGCACACCGCCCACCACGGGGACGAAGCTGGAGAGGGAGAATTTTACCACGCGGCCGCCCATACTGTCCCCCGCCGACGCCACCATCTGCTGCAACGACAGTAGTCCCGAAAAGAGGGTAGAAAAGAGACCCAGCACCCATAAAATGCCCCGATGGAGGGTGCCGCTGAGGCGGTCTAAGCAGAAGCCTTCGCTCACCGAGCCGGTGCACCCCAGCGCCAACGACACCATCAGCAGCGGGAACACCGCCGAGCGCACCAACCACACCAGCATCTCCACCGCCGTTAACAGGGTGGTTTGGTAGGACACGGCGCCGACAGCACGACCGCCGGTCAGCAGGATGGCGGCATAGACGGGCACATAGGCGGTGAGAAACACCGTCACCTGCTCCACCGCCTCCCACACGCGGGTGAACAGCGCGAACAACGGCGTCAGCACCGCGCCGCCCGCCGCCAGCACCGCCACCCCGCGGTAGGTGCGGCGCAGGGAGAGACTGCCGACGGCTCCGTCCAGACCGCTAAAAAGGGCGCAAAGCAGGACGACGCCCAACAACATCCCTATGGTTTGCCGCGGGCCTGCGGATTGGGCGAAGAGCAGGTCGGTCAGCATCTGCGCCACCTGACCAAACTCCAAATCCGCGTAGGCGGAGGGATCCAAGACGTCCACGTCCAGGCTATCCAGCAGGGATTGCACGTCGGACGGCAGGCGGGATGGCAAGTCTGCGGCGCCGGAGGCCTCCGTCTGGCGGGCGTACATCTCCCACAAATCCTGCGTCATCCCATCACCGCCTGTCCGCTCACCACCCCCACGATGAGGGTGAGAATCTCCTCGTACAGCGGCACCGCCAGTAATAGCAGCAGGATGCGGCCGGTCAGCTCCGCCTTGCCCGCCAGGGCGGTGTCCCCCGCGTCGCGGCAGGTATCTGCCGCCAACTGGGTGACCAGGCAAATACCCGCACCGCGGAGCACCACCGACAGGTGGTCCTCCCCGATTCCGCCAAGGGTGGTCATCCGACGCAGGGCGGCGATCAGCGGCGACAATCGGCTCAGCAGCAGCCCCACCGTCAGCGCCGCCGCCAGCAGGCTCAGGCAAACCGCCAGCTCGGGGCGCTGGGTGCGCAGAACGGTGGAGAGCAACGCCCCGCACAGCAGAATCCCCACCGCGGTGACCAACAACGGCATCTGGGTCATAGGCCAAACACCGACTTGACGGTGGCGAACAATTCGCTGATCTGCACCACCACCATCGACAGCACCACGATGAGACCTGCCAGCGTCAGCAACATCCCCTGCTCCTCCCGACCCGAGCGGATGAGCAACTGATTGAGCACCGACACGATGATACCGATGGCGGCGATCTTGAATATCAAATCCACGTCCATAACAATCTCCTCACATCAGTAACAGCATCAGCGCGATGCCGCCAGTCAGGCCCAGCACCCGATAGGTGCGCCCCTTTTCCCGATAGACACGGCGCGCCTCCTCCTCTTGCTCCGCCAGACGGGCGCGGTAGTAGGCGATGTGGGCCTGCTGGCCATCCAGGTCGGTGTGGCCGCACCCCTCGCCAAAGGCCAGCAGCAAGCGGCGGGCGGGTGGCAGCACCACCCCCTCCTGCGCCGCCGACTCCACCGCCGCGGCAAAGGCGGCGGCAAAGGTGGCGGTATCCAGCCCCTCTGCCGTGCGGCGCACCAGCGAAAAGTCCGCCAAACCCTCACACGCAGCCAGCCGTCGCCACAAATCGGGCATCGGCAGGGCGGTGTAGTTCATCTCCTGCCACAACGCCTGCAACATCCGCCCGCAATCCTCCAAAAACGCCACCCGCCGTCGCAGGCGAGCGGCGGCATACATCCCCAATCCCGTTCCCGCCGCCACCAGCAGCAGGCCGCCAATCCACCCCATCGGGCGTCACCTCCGGTATGTAATCGCCGCCGATTTGCCCCGGGGTGGCGCGCCCCTGCAAGAACATCCACCGCAAAAACACGCGACGGCGCAGTAGATCCTGCACAAAGGGCTGGTGCTCCATCTGTGACGGCGTATAGCCGTGGAGGGTGGCCACCACCGCCACCCCGGCGTGGGCGCAATCCGCCACCGCCTGCACCTCGGCGCCGTCCCCCAACTCGTCCAGCAGGATGAAATCGGGAGCCAAACACCGCACCGCCTGACGCACCCCCACCGCCTTGGGATACCCCCGCAGGACGTCGCACCCTCGCAGGGCGTCGTCCAGCGACAGTTCGCCCCGCTCATCCACCACCGCCACCCGATGGTGCCGCGCCGCCAACTGCGCCGCCAAATCCCGTAATAAGGTGGTCTTGCCGCAGGCGGGCGGTCCAACCAGCAGGGTGTTGGCGGGGGTGTCCCCCTCCAACAATCGCGCCGCCAGCGGGCGGGCGCACCCCGCCACCCGACGGGGTAGCCGTACGCACAGCGCCGTCACCTGCTGCACCGCATAAACCGCTCCATCCCGCAGAACGGCGGTGCCTGCCACCCCCACGCGGATGCCGCCCGGCACCGCGACGTATCCCTGCCCGAGTTCCCACTGGTGGGCGTACACCGACCGACCGCAGAAGGACAAAAAGCACTCCTCCACCTGCCTGCGGGAGCAGTAAAAGACGCCGCTCTGTGCCGCGGCGGACAATCCGTGGCGGGTCAAATAACGCTGTCCCCCGGGCAACGACACCGTCACGGGGGTGTCGTTGCGCAAGCGAATCTCCTGTATCTCCTCACCCACCGCCGCGGGCAACACCGCCAGCGCCGCCAGCCAATCCGACGGCAGATAGGGGCGCAAACCATCCCATACTGTCACGCCTGTCCTCACCTCTTGTCCCATCTATACGCGAGCAAGACGCGGAATAGAACAAAAAAACAAGGGGTGTCTGCGACACCCCCTGCTCTCAATTCAGCACGGCATAACCCACATTCAGATACAACGCGAACAGGCACCAAACGAGATACGGCACCAAGAGACGCCCCGCCCATGCGTCGATGGCGCGGAATTTGCGCCACGCGGCCAGCACCGCCGCCACCAGCAGTAGTAGCCACACCGCCGCCGCGGTCAGCCACTCCAAGCGGAAGAAGAAAAGCGGCCACAGGGTGTTCATCACCAGCTGGAGATAATAGGTGGCCAGTGCGCAACCGCGATCCAGATCGCGGGAGCGAGCCACCAAGCCTGCCGCCAGCCCCATCAGGATATACAACACCGTCCACACCACGGGAAACAGCCAACCCGGCGGCGCCAGAGGCGGTGCGGTCAACCGAGCATATAGCGGGGCAGTATCCCCCGCCACCAGCGAGGCCACGCCACCCGCCGCCAGCGCCAACACCAGCTGGAAAATCTGCCGCTTATAGCGGTTCCAAAACCCCTTCCAATCGGTCAAAAGGCATCCACTCCCCTATCCAATCTGTTTCAGGTATATGCGGCGGCGCGGCGGGTTATTCCGCCGTCGTCAGGCCGAAGCTAACCTGCAACGCCCGATCCACCCGATCCATAGAGGCGTCGTCCAGCCGCCCCATCCGCTCCCGCAAACGCTGCTTGTCCAGGGTGCGAATCTGCTCCAACAACACGATGGAATCCTTGGCCAGGCCGCTGCCCACCGCCTGCAGGCGGATGTGGGTGGGCAGGTCGGTCTTACCCTTTTGGCTGGTGATGGCCGCCGCGATCACCGTGGGGCTGAAACGGTTGCCCACGTCGTTCTGCACGATGAGCACGGGGCGGACGCCGCCCTGCTCCGACCCCACCACGGGGCTGAGATCGGCATAGTAAATGTCTCCTCGATGTACCGTCACCCTCTGTCACCTCCTGTATGTCCTTGCCCTTCCATTATGACCGCGTCCATCGGGTTTTATACGCCAGTGTATGTGCCGGCGGACAAGATGGTGATAAAAAAGAGCCCTGACACCACGGTGTCAAGGCTCTTGGCGTGAATTACAGTATCGTGACCTCGGAAAAGGTGGCGGTCAGGCTCTCGGAGGGTACCGACAGGGATTTGGGCAAACCCGTGGCGGCGTCGCAGACTAAGGTGTACGCGACCCCCTCCGCCTCACCGGTGATGACGTAGTCCTCCCCCTCCCACGCGCCGTCTCGGGGCGTGGCGGAGGACAGCACCTGCGTCAGGCGGCGGATGAGGCCGCCGTCCGGCACCCGATCCTCCGGCACCGAGAGGGTCATCTGACCCAGCCGCATCTGCATGGCGGTGCCGTCCCAACTGAGGGTGACCCCCTCCAGCGACTTAGGCAGTGAGAATTCCATCGTCACCCGCCCGTCGGTGGAGCAGGAAAGCTGGCCCTGCACGTCCATATCCTTGTAGCGAATGGTGGCACCGGCGGTGAATCCGTCGGTGATGGGGTCCACAGACCGCCGCTGGCCGCATCCGCACAGGCAAACAAGCAGCGCAAGCGCCGCCACCGACAGACCGAAAACACGCTTCATACACAAAGCTCCCTATTTCTCAAATTGCAGAAACAGAGACCCCAGTTCCTCAATCAAATCGGTGGGCAACATCCCGTGCTGAGAGTGCTTGGCGGCGGCCAAATCCCCCGCCGCGCCGTGGAGATACACGCCGCACACCGCCGCCTCGTAGGGAGGCACGCCTTGGGCGACCAAGGCGCCGATGATGCCCGCCAGCACGTCGCCGCTGCCACCGGTGGCCATACCGGAATTGCCGGTGTGGTTCTCCATCACGGTGCCGTCGGAGGCGGCGACCAGGGTGTGGTGACCTTTAAGCACCACGATGGCACCCGTCTCCCGCGCCAGGCGGCAGGCGACAGCTTGGCGATCCGCCTGCACCTCAGCGGTGGAAATACCCAGCAGACGCGCCATCTCGCCGGGGTGGGGCGTGAGAATCAGAGGAGCCGATCTCGTTTCCTCTGTCAATATATGCGGGGTGACGGCATTTATGCCATCGGCGTCCAAAATCACGGAGACGGTGCTATGAGCGAGGAGATGGCGCACAACCGCCGTCTGTCCCTCGCCGCGGCCGATGCCGCAGCCTACTACCACCGCGTCGGCGGTGGCGAGAGCATCGGTCAGGGCAGGAATGGCGTCGACGGAAAAGCCGCCGTCCTGCTCCGCCACGGGGCAAAACACCGCCTCGGGGATGGCCTCTACCAACAGCGGATATACGCTGCGGGGCACCGCGGCACGGAGCAAGCCCACGCCGCTGCGCAGGGCACCACGGGCGCAAAGCAGCGCTGCCCCTGCCATACCGTAGCTGCCGCAGAGGGTGAGCAGGGTGCCGTAGGTGCCCTTGTGGCTATCCGCGGGGCGGGACGGCAGATGCGCCGCCACGTATGCGGTTGTGATGATGGTCGGTTGCATCATAAAATCACTCCTATCCCCTAAATTCGGGCGTAAAAGAGGAAAAATGTCGCACGGAATCCGTGCGGCATTGAAAAATCAATCCTCGGTGTTGGGCTTGGCGGGCACGGGAACGCCTGCCTCGCGAGCCGCGCGGGCGGTATCCATCTGCACCAGCTTAGGCAGACCGTCGTAGAAGGCGCCCAGCACGCGGTCGTCGGGCTGAAACACCACCAGGGTGTCGCCATTCTTCTTGCTATGGTAGGTGAAGTACCACAGACCGTCCTCATTCAGGGAAGGAGCCACCACCACGGTGCGCTGGAACTTACCCAGCGGCTTAGCGGGGTCATAGGGGGCCAAAACGCGCACCTTACGACCCGCCACAGACACCAAACGCACACGCTTACGGCGGGCGATGATCTTATCCACGTCGATGTCGCCGTTGGTGACGCAGTATTCGAACTCCACATTCTGAGTGGTGCACAGCCACCAGGCGCCGTAGACGATGCCCGCGGTGGCGATGACCGCCAGGATGCCGAAAATCCACACGGCGGCAATCAGCACCAACGCCGCCACGATGATGCCGGCGATGATGGCCCATTCCTTGCCACCCTTTTTCTTCTTCACGATTTGCTCAAAAAAAGAATCCATTTTCATTCTCCTTTCGGATTTACCAAATCATTATACACCCTCCCGACGGCTTTTTCAAGGAAAATGCGAAGAATTTACAGATTTGTTTCGCTGAGCCTCCATTGACAGAGGGGGAATGTGTTTGATATAATGATTAAGTTAATGCAAAGGAGCGTGTGGCTTATGGACAAGAAAATTCTGCTCATCTACACCGGCGGCACCATCGGTATGGTACCCACCGAGGCGGGCTATGCCCCCAAGGAGGGGTATCTGCACAGCTATCTCGAGAGCATCCCTGCCCTCAGCGACCCGTCGATGCCCAAGTGGGAACTGCTGGAGCTGTGCCCCCTGCTGGACTCCTCCAATATGACGGTGCTGGACTGGAACCGCATCGGCCGCATCATCGAGGAGCACTACGACGCCTTTGACGGCTTTGTCATCCTCCACGGCACCGACACCATGGCCTACACCGCCTCTGCCCTCTCCTTCTCGCTGGAGAATCTGGCCAAGCCGGTCATCATCACCGGCTCCCAGATTCCGCTGTTTGAGGTGCGCAACGACGGCCTGGACAATCTGCTGACCAGTATGCTCATCGCCGCCGAGGGTCGGGTGCACGAGGTGGCGCTCTGCTTCTCCAACAAGCTGATGCGCGGCAGCCGCAGTGTGAAAACCGGCGCCACCGATCTGTACGCCTTCTCCTCCCCCAACTATCCCGCGCTGGCGGACATCGGCACGAAAATTCAGTACAACAATATGATTCCCCAGCGAGAGGTAAACGGACCTTTCCGCGTGCAGGAGCTGAAGAAGATTCCCATTGGCATCATCAAGGTGTTCCCCGGCATCCAGTTTGAGTTGTTCGAGGAGATTATGTCTGAGTCCCTCAAGGGTATCGTGCTGGAGACCTTTGGCGCCGGTAACATCCCCGGCACCGCCGACGCCATCCTGCCCATTGTGCGCAAGGCGCGGGACAACGGCACCGTGCTGGTGATCTGCTCCCAGTGCCTGAAGGGTTCGGTGTCCCTGGGCACTTACGAGACCAGCGCCGCCCTCAAGGAGGCG
Source organism: Acutalibacteraceae bacterium (assembly GCA_045660625.1). GTDB lineage: Bacteria > Bacillota > Clostridia > Oscillospirales > Acutalibacteraceae > UBA5905. The sequence goes on along the minus strand of JAZREF010000076.1, from coordinate 32,254 downwards.
GGTGCGGTGTGCGCCTACGATATGACCACCGAGGCGGCAGTCGCAAAACTGTACTATCTGTTCAGCTGCGGCTACGACGCCGACACGGTGAAAGCCAAGATGGAAGAAGATTTAGTGGGTGAATTGAGTAAATGAGAAAATTCATAGGTACTGCAACCAACGATAATTTTACCGTTGGTTGCACGGGACAAACCGTGTATTTGTTCGACAAAGATGGTAATGAAATCGCCAAATTCAAGGACATCATCTATGCCTATACCCCCATACTATCGCCCGACAACAAACTGTTGGTGGTGAAATCTACCGTAGGTATGCTGGCGGTTTATTCCCTTGAAACATTTTCTTTAGTGAAAAAATTTCGCTTTTCAAAAGTGGACGGAGCACAAGATGACGGCTGTTGTTTTACGACTGATGGAAAAAGTTTCGTGAACATTGAACGGCATAAAGATGCTTTACATTCTGCCATATCCACCTATGACACTTCGGATTTTTCGCTCGTGAAACAAGTGTCCTTTGACGATTATACGGCGTTAAACTATATTGAATGTGACGAGAGCACAAACACGTTCTACGTGCTCGGCTATATGAGAGATGCAGACAAAGTGTTTGACTATGGTTTTGTCGCTGCATTTGCGGAAAACGAACTCTGTAACGCAACGCCTATTACTACAAAAGAGTATGAACTTTACAACGAATACAAGCATATGGAATTGATGGGCTTTTCCAAACACGCTGTGGAAAACACGGATATCGAAGGCGATATCAGCGCATTGAAAACTATGCAGTATTCACTGAAAAATCTGTATATGCACTACAATCCACCGAAATAACAGAAATCACAATCCCTCAATCAGCCTATCGGCTGACAACTCCCTTTGCCGTTGCTCTACTCTACCAAGTGCAGAACCCCTCCCTGAATGCTCAGGGAGGGGTTCGTTTTTATTCTTCCACGATGATGCCGTCGGGGATGGTGACGACAGGCTCTTTGCCCTCTTGCATCTCGATGCGGATGGTACCGTGAGGGGTGGGGATTTCCACATTGGCGTGGGCAAGGCCCAGCAGGTTGGGTCTCAGGCGGATGCGGTTGTAGCCGGGCTCCAAAATCTCCAAGCCGGACAGTGCCATAGGCAGGGCGTAGCGAGGGGTGCCACCCCAGCCGTGGCTGTGGTCAAAGGGATAGTCCGACTGCTTATAGAAACCCTCGGGCAGACCCTTGGGACAGGAGCGAATCGGCTCTTTCCAATCCTCGATCAGCCGCAGGGTGTACTTGTCACACAGACCGCAGACACGCACCGCCTCCAGCACGAAATGGGCGAAATAGGGCTGGAAATAACCCAAGGAATCGTCCTCCAAGGTGCGGTCCAGCAGGTCGGCAGGGTTATCGTGGACGCCGAAGAGTGCCGCCAGCACGTTGGAATGACGGCGGTAGTACCGCTTTTCGATGTTTTGAGGCATCCAGTAGGTGAGCAAATCCTCGCGGGTGGGGGTGTTGAGCCCCTCAAAGTACAGACCGCGATCGGGGTCGTACAGATGGGCGTTGATGGCGTCCTTCAAGGCGGCGGCACGGGTGCGGTAGAGGTCGGCCTTGGCGGTGTCGCCAAGCGCCTCGTACACCTTGACGCCGTGGATGAGGCCGCCGTAGTAGAACAGATTGAGGAAGGTCTGCCCCAGTGCCTTGGGCGGATGGTGGAGGGAAATATCGTCCACCTGCACCCAGTCCACAAACATATAGCTGGGAGGATTTTCCACGATACCGTTATCACCCAAATAGCCGTGGAAGGTGTTGAGTAGCAATTCCAAAGCGTCCTCCACTTTTTGCAGCAGGCTCTTGTCGCCGGTGAATTGGTACACATCCCACAGCATCATCACCCAAATCATACTGTAGGTGGCGTGGAACATTTCGCCATTCTTCACGCGGATGATATCGGCGGTGCGGAGGACGTCAAAGGCGGACAACCGCAGGTCGCCGTAGGACATGGCGGTCATCATCGTCTCGACGTAGTAGTCGCCGGTGCAGGCCATGGGCTCGCAGTGGAGCACGCTCTCCACCTCAAAGGTCTGCATACAGCTCTTCAGCGAATGCTCGCAGACACGCAGAACGAGGTCGAGGTCGGGGTCGGAGGTGGTCATTTCGGCGCAGGAGGTGATGGGGAAATGGGTCTCCATCACCGAGATGGTCACCTCGGCAGGGGTGTCGCCCTTATTCTCGGCGGAGATGTAATAGCCGCCCACGCTGCGGATGCCGGGGCTGATGTACTCGGTGTCACGGATAAAGGTGAAATATTCGTGAGCCTGAATCTTCTCGGTCTCGTAGCAATCCACCTGCATAGTGAGCAAAGACGCGGTTTTCACCTTGAGGTGGATGAAGCCGGAGTAGACCAGGGGGTATTCGTAGACGAACTGCACGCGCTCCCCTGCCGGTACAATAAAGCTACGGGGCTGGATATCCTCCTCGGTGCGGGGCGGAATGGGTGCAGGGGTAGACTGCCACAGGTTGTCGATTTCCACGGCGTTAGTATATTCGTCGATGGGTTGAGTGCCGTCGTAGTAGTCGGGGGCGGTGTAGGCGTGGTTCTTGCGGCAGAGCCAAGAGGAATCGGTGGTGATCTCCTCGGTGGTGCCGTCCTCCAACTCGACTACGCCGTACAGCATAAAGCCGCCGTGACCCATCGAGAATTCGTTGATGCGCACCGGCATCATCTTCACCCACGCGTGAAAATCCAGGGTGTTGCCCTCCGGGTACACCTCGGAGGTGAAGGAGTAGTGGGTGGGCCAAGGAATCTCGTTGCTGATGTAAAAGTCACCGCCGGGGTTGGCGGGGCCGGTGGCGACGAAATCGCCGTTGCAGTAGAGGCGGAACTCCGTATCGCCGCTGTAAGTGAGGGTTGCCTTGCGAATTTTTGGTGTAAAGTTATACGCCTTTACGAACTCGCAAACCGCATAATCACTGGGTTTCTTGGCACACCAGCCGTTGATGACGGTGGTCTGAGCATCGGGATAGCGGGCGGGGTCCAGCCAAATCCAATTCTGTTTCATAAGGTGTTCTCCCCTCTCAAAAGGACATATTTTTGATAAACAAATCGGTGAAATAGGGGTCGGTGGCCAGCTCGATCACGCGGATTTTCTGCGCCAAAGCGGTGACGGTTTGGCGCGCTTGGTCATCCAACAGCAGACGAGCAGCGCCGTCCAGAGCGGCGTTGCCAACCGGCTCGATACGGGATGCCAGCACCGACGGAATCAAGCCGATAGCGGCGGCGTTGCGTCCATTCAGACGGCTACCGAAGCCGCCTGCGGTGTACAAAGTATCCACCTCGACGGCGGTAAGGTTAGCGTGACGCAAGAGGGTTTGCAGGCCTGCGCTGACGGCGGATTTCGCCTGTTGCAGGGCACGGATATCCTCCTGGGTGAGGGTGACGCCATCACAGAGGAAAACGGTGCAATCCAGATAGCCGCTTTCGTCCATCTCCTCGGTTGCCAATAGGCAGGCGGCGGCATCTACCAAACCGCTGCCGCAGATGCCGATGGGTTTGCCGCCGATGGTGTGGGGGTGTAGGCCGCCGTTGACCAAGGTCACGGCGTCGATGGCGCCCTCAATGGCGGGCAGACCGCAGGAGACCCCCACACCCTCAAAGGCGGGGCCTGCGGCGGTGGAACAGGCGTAGAGAGTGCCGTTGTGGCTGAGCAACATCTCGCCATTGGTACCCATATCCGCCAGCAGAGCGGTGCGCTCGCCAAAATCACACGCCAACGCCGCGCACAGAGCGTCCGCACCAATAAAGGCGGCGGCACAAGGCGGCAGATAGACGGGGCGATTGGGAGCGAGAGCGGTCAATCCCACCGTAGCGGCAGCGAAGGTTTCATTGAAAGCGCGAGGGAGCGCAAAAGGTGCGCGAGAAAGCGAAATTGGGTCGGTGGCGGTCAAGAAACACAACATCGCCGTATTGCCGGTAATCACCACGCCGTCGACGGCGGCAAGTGAGATGCCTGCCGTAGCCGCCAGGCGGCTCAAAAGGCCGTTTACCGCCTCTTGCAGGGGGGTGGTGAGGTCGCTGCACTCCCCTGCCGCCTGCACGCGAGAGAGCACGTCGGCGCCAAAGGCGACCTGGGGGTTGGCGCAGCCGTCCTGCGCCAGCAGACGGCCTGTGGTATCGTACAGTCGCGCCGCCAGGGTGGTGGTGCCGATATCCACCGCCGCGCCATAGGCGGCGAAGGTGGGCGAAACGGCACGAGCGGCGGCCTTGCCGTCGGTCACCACCGCCATCACCGAGTCGTCGGACAGGGTCACGCGGCAATCGCCCTCGATGATGGTGCAACAGGACAGGCGCATCCCGTCCGCAATCTCGAAGGGGGTCAGGTGCCGCTCCTCCTCCCGCGACAGGGGGCTGAGGGAGCCCGTAGCGCGAACACGGCACTTGCCGCAGATGCCCTTGCCGCCGCAGGGGTGTGGTGCGCGGGACAGCACCTCGCTGAGCCGCGTACCCGCCTCCACAGGCTGGGGCGTGCCGTTAATCCATATAGTTGCCATTCCGCTCACCTCCTTACTCCCCTATTCTACACCGAAATAGGGCAAATGTAAATAGAAAAGGAAAATCAGCAGAGTGAAAAACCACCTTCGCCGATTCGTGTGTAATTGAGAATAATGGGCAACTATCAAACTCTTTTTATTCACTGAACATCATAGGAACAAACCTCGTTTTCCTAAAAATATAAAAATATAAAAATATAAACTTTTTCCAAAATACCTATTGACAAAACCACAAATAGCCGCTATAATAGTCAGCGTTGCCGATACGGCGATATGCGCTCGTAGCTCAGCTGGATAGAGTGCTTGACTACGAATCAAGAGGTCAGGGGTTCGAGTCCCTTCGGGCGCGCCAAAAGAAGACACCCACCGCTTTTGCGGTGTGTGTTTTCTTTTTGTATTCACTGAATGACCGAATCCCTCGCAATCCCGCAGGGATTGCACAAGGTTTTGCGCTACCGTAACCTTCGACAAACACCCCGCTCGGCGCAAAACCGGGGCTCGAGTCCCTTGCTGCTGCTTCCTGCGCGTACACCCTGATTGGTTTACATCTACCACTACATCTACCACTATGCTAATAGATGACACATATTCTCCCCCACTCTGCGCATACTACCCGCGATTACATTCGTTGGGAGGGAATGCCGTTGACCATATCCGTCATCCGCACCGTCATCCTCTATCTGCTGCTGATGGCGGCGATGCGGCTGATGGGCAAACGCCAGCTGGGAGAACTGCAACCATCCGAGCTGGTGGTCACCCTGCTGCTCTCCGATTTGGCGGCGGTGCCGATGCAAGAAAACGGTCTCCCGCTGCTCAACGGCGTGCTGCCCATCCTGGTGCTGATCAGCCTGGAATTGCTGCTATCCGGAGCGATGCTAAAAATCCCCGCCCTATCCCGGCTGATCGGCGGCAATCCCGTGCCGATCATACGGGATGGGGTGATGGACGCCGCCGCACTGCGCAAGCTGCGCATCACGGTGGAGGATCTGAACGAATCCCTGCGGCAACAGGACGTATTTGACATCAAACGGGTGCAATACGCCATCGCCGAAACCAACGGCCACATCAGTGCCTTTTGCTACCCCGACGAGCCCGCTGACGCCGCTATGGCGGTGGTGGTGATCAGCGACGGCAGCCTGTGTGACTGGGGATTGGAACTGTGCGGGCTATCGGAGGAGGCGGTGGAGCGCTATCTGCGGCGCAAGAGGCGTCGGCGGGAGGACGTATTCCTGCTGACCGCCACCAAGGACGGCCCCCACCACCTGCTGACCTATGCCGACGTGAAAGCGGGTGAGCGGTGAAACGGCTGTACGTGGCCGCCGTCCTGTTGGCGGCGGTGGTGGGGCTATGCGCCACCACCCATCTGAGCCATCACCGCCAAATTGACAGGCTATTGGGGATGCTGAGCCGCGTAGAGGAGCATCTCCGCCGTGGCGACGGCGAGGAGGCGGTGCAGGCAGCGGAGGAATTCGCGGCGGAATACCAGCGGTTCAGCCGCCGCATCAGCCTGTACGTTCCACACGGCGACATACAGGACAGCGCCGAGGTGGCGGCGCTGCTGCCCACCCTGATACGAACAGACCGAGAGAACGAGCCGGTAGAAGAAATCGCCCGTCTGCGGGCACAACTGCAGTATCTGCGGCAGGTGGACGACCCCACCCTGCGGAATATCCTATAAAAAAAAGCAACCCACGACCGACGTCGCGGGTTGCTTTTTCATTTATCAACAGAAGGTGTCGTAGATCTTGAGAATATCCGCCAACACCACGTCGGAGCCGTTGCCGAACATCGCCACCGCCACGTACTCGTGGCCGTTCAGTTCGGCGTAGGTTACCAGGGTGTTCAGCGCCTGATCGGTGTAGCCGGTTTTGCCCGCCTGAATGCAGGTGGCGCGGCCGCCGATGTGGCGGAACATGGTGCTGGTCTGCAACAGACCCTCGGGGTGCTGGGGAGTGGCGGGGATGAGATACTCCCGCGCGGTCAGCACCTGACGGCAGACGGGATTCTCCATCGCCGCCGCCATAATCAGCGCCATATCCATCGCCGTGGTCTTGTGATCGCGGTGATGCAGGCCGCTGGAATTGGTGAAATAGGTGTTCTTCGCCCCCAGTTCGGCGACCTTGGCGTTCATCATCTGGGCGAAGGTGGCCTCGTCGTTGGGGTCGTAGTCCACCTCGTGGTCCGCCACGTAATCCGCCAAGGCGGCGGTGGCGTCCGCGCCGGAGGGCAGGATGCAACCGTACAGCAGATCCCGCAGGGTCACCGTCTCGCCGGTCTCCAGACCGGTGGTGCTGGCCCCCTCCAGATAAGGCGGGTCAATGATCTTCCACGACATCGTATAGGGGGTGTCCAAATCCTCGATATTCTCCACCGCCACCAGCAGGGTGAGCACCTTGGTGATGGAGGCGGGATTGGCGCGCTGGTCAGCATTCTTAGACGCCACCACGCGTCCATCGGTCATATCCAGCAGCACCGCATACTCGCTGGTAATAAAGGACCCCAACAGTTCGGTGTCCTCGTCCACGGCGGGAATCGGGTCGGGCTGCGGGTCGGGGGTGGTATCCACCACCGGCGGGGTCGCCCCGTTGGCGCGACGGGAGCGAATCGCCCCCACCACCCAGATGGGGGTGGCAATCATCAGCGCCAGCAGCGCCGCCGCCACCAACAAAATCAGTGCGCGGCGCAGATACAGCAGACGGCGACGACGGGCACGCATCCGTCGGCGCTGTTCCAGCACTGCATCTCTGTCTATAATAGGTTCGTTCAAACCGTCACATCCTCACTCACAACCAAAGGGCAGGGCGCAAAAACGCCCTACCCTATCGGTTTCCTCTTATTTATCCTGCGGTCTGCTCCTTGAGCGTGACCGTCACGTAGTGGGTGGACACCGCGCCGGTGCGCTGATTGGAGCGCAGCAGCTTCAGGGTGACCGTGTCGCCCACCTGGCGCTTAGCCAACTCGGAACGCAGGGTGCCGTAATCCACCACCTGCACGTCGTTCACCGCCACGATCAAGTCGTAGACCTGCGCCTCGGTGCCGACCAGGCAGGAATCCTCGGCGATGGTGGCGATCATAAAGCCCTGATAGTAGCCGTTGTCGATGGTCTGGCCGGTGATGCCCAACGCCACGCGGCCCTGGACGTAGCCGTACTTAGCCAGCGAGTCAATAACCACCTTGGCCTCGTTGATGGGGATGGCGAAGCCCAAACCCTCGTAGCCGGTGGCGAAAATCTTGGCGGAATTGATGGCCACCACCTGACCGAACTTGTTCAGCAGGGGGCCGCCGGAGTTGCCGCTGTTGATGGAGGCGTCCACCTGCAGACACTTGATGGCGTAGCCGGTGTCGTCGTAGACATCGCGGGCCTTGGCAGAGACGATGCCCTGGGTAGCGGTCCAGGACAGGCCCGCCGCATTACCCAGCGCCACCACGCGGGCGCCCACCGCCAGCTCGTCGCTGTCGCCGAAGACGGCGGGGGTCAGGTCGGTGGCGTTCACGCGGATGACCGCCAGGTCGGTGGCCTCGTCGGCGCCGATGACCTCGGCATTCTCGTACACGGTGCCGTCGTAGGTGGTGACGTCCACGCGGTCAAACTTGCGGCCGGTGTCCTCGTCGATGACACAGTGGCGATTGGTGATGATGTAGCCGTCGGCGGTCCACACGATACCGGAGGCGGCACCAACCTCCTCCAGATTACTCTCGCCAAAGTAGAAATCGGAGGTCTTGTTATACATGGTCAGCACCACGGTGCTGTCGTAGTTGCGATTGACGATCTCCTCGGTGGTCAAGCCGCCGTCGGAGTAGTAATACTCGTCGCCGTCACCCACCTCGACGGAGGGGGAATCGGTGCCGCCCTGGATGTCCAGTTCGGGCGCCTGATCATTGACGGAAGGCTGCTTATTGCTGCCGTTGGTAGTGGTCGTGGTGGTGCCGATGACCTCGCCGCCGTCGCCGGAGGCGGACATCATACCCACCAGGCCCAGACCGCCCAGCAGCATACAGAACAGGATGGCGAAGGCCGCCAGAATGGCGATGGCCACAATCCAGCCGCGACCCTTCTTCTCAGGCGGCTGAGGGGGCATCGGCTGCTGGGGAGCATAGTAATAGCCACCCTGCTGGGGTGCCGCGTAGTAAGAGGGCGGCATCGGACGCTGGGCGTGGGGAGGCACGTAGCGATAGCTGCCGTCAGGGGTGTAGGTACCCATCGGGGGCATCGGCGAAACGGGAGCCTCCACGGGAGCCACAGGCTCCTCGGGGGCCGCCTCAGGGGCGGGAGCGGGCTCTTCCACCACAGGGGCGGGAGCCACAGGCTCAGCCGTCACGACAGGCTCGGCAATCGGCGCCTCGGGAATATCGGCAGGGGCAGGAGTCTCGGCGGGAGTCTCCTGAGTCTCTAAGGACTCGTTTTCCCACAGATCAGACATAGATAACACAACCTTTCCGTGTTTTTACGACATCATTATACCAAAAAATCGGGACAAAATATAAATAAATCGTAAACCTTTTAACTATTTTCGCCATTTTCGGGCAGCCAGAAGGAAAATTCGGTGTATTCGCCGGGGGTGGAACTGACCGAAATCTCACCGCCGTGGAGCCGCACCACCGTATGCACGATGTACAGGCCGAGGCCCACGCCGTTCTTATCCAATCCGCGGGAACGGTCGCTCTTGTAGAATCGCTCGAAAATCTGGGGCATCTCCTCCGGCGGGATGCCGTCGCCGGTGTTGCGGACGGCGGCGTACACGCGCCCGCCGTCGCGGAACAGGCGAATGTGGATGTTGCCGCCCTCGTTGGTGAATTTAATGGCGTTGTCGATCAGGTTATACAGCACCTGATTGATCAGGTCGTAGTCGCCGTAGACCTCCCGGCGGGTGCAATCCTCCAGGCCGGTGACCGACAACCGCTTCTGCTCGATGCGCTGCTCGGAGGCCACCAGCACCTTGCAGGTGATCTCGGTCAGGTCGATCTTAGACGTGTTCAGTTTCAGCTCGCCGCTGTCGATGCGGGACAGATCCAGCATCGCCCGCACCAGGCGGGACAAGCGCTTGACCTCCTCCGACACGATCTGCATATAATAATCCTGCTTATCCGGAGGGATGGTGCCGTCCAGGATGCCGTCGATAAAGCCGGCGATGGTGGTCATCGGGGTCTTCAGCTCGTGGGAGACGTTGGCGATAAAGCTGCGGCGCATGGTCTCCACCGAGGAGAGGGACACCGCCATATTGTTGAGGGCGTCGCCCAGCTCGGCCACCTCATCCTTACCCCGTACCGTGACGCGGGCGGTGAAATCGCCGCAGGCAAAGCGGCGGGAGGCCGTCGCCATCTCGCGCAGGGGGCGGACGAACCGCTCGGTCATCAGCCACACGAAAATCAGGCTCAGCGCCAGGGCGCCCAGCACCGAGTAGGCGTAAATGGACAGGTTGCTCCGCAAAGTCTGCGCCAGGGCGTCGGCAGGGGCGCTGGCAAAGACGTAGCCCAGCACCACGTCCCCTTGGGCGGTCACCGGCACCGCGGCGTTGTAATGCCGCTTGGCATACAGGCCATCCAGGGTGCCGATGCCGTAATATTCGTCGTTAATCTGGTCCACAAAGGATGCCAGCGAGATGGGGCTGCGGTCGTTGATCACCGCCGACTGTCCAGCGGACAACAGCACCTGCCCATCGGCGTCGGTGATCATCACGGTGGCGTCCACCGCCTCGGAAATCATAGTCAGCAGCGGCTTCAGACGGCTGCCGTCCAAGCGATACATCATCTCGCCGTCGGGGCCGCGCATCACGTCGGCGGTGTTGGCGGTGTGAACGGCGATGTTCTGGGCGTTCTCCACCAGCAGCGAATGCTTCTGCTCCGCCAGAGCGTTGGAGGTGAGCACCACCTGGAACATGGTCATCGCCATAAAGCCAACCACGATCACCAGCGAAATGATGGTCAGATATTTGGAAAATACACTCTTGTACACGCGCCACCCCCCTCTCTGTCAAAATGATGCTTAGTCGTTGCGCACTTCGAATTTATACCCTACGCCCCACACCGTCTTGAGGCTCCATTGATCGGAGACCCCCTCCAGCTTCTCGCGCAGGCGCTTGACATGGACATCCACGGTGCGGCTGTCGCCGTAATACTCGAATCCCCACACCTCGTCCAGCAACTGGTCGCGGGTGAACACGCGGTTGGGGTTGCCGGCCAGATGGTAGATGAGCTCCATCTCCTTGGGCGGGGCGTCCACCGTCTTGCCCCCCACGCGCAGTTCGTAATTCTCCATATTGATGTACAGGCCGTCCCATTCCACTACCTGCGCCTTCTTCTCCGCGCTGATGCCGCAGCGGCGCAACACCGCCTTGATGCGGGCCATCACCTCTTTGGTCTCGAAGGGCTTGACGACGTAGTCGTCGGCGCCCAGCTCCAGACCCAACACGCGGTCGAACACCTCGCCCTTGGCGGTGATCATAATGATGGGGCACTGGGATTTCTTGCGAATCTCGCGGCAGGTCTGCCAGCCGTCCAGGCGGGGCATCATCACGTCCAGCAAGATCAGGTCGGGCTTGACCGTGTCAAAGGCCTCTACCGCCGCCGCGCCGTCAGCCAGCACCACGGCCTCGTACCCCTCTTTCTCCAAGTACAGGCGCAGCAGTTCGCCAATGTTTTGATCGTCGTCCACGACCATAATTTTGATGTCCGCCATCGCCTATCCCTCCTTTTGCATACTAAGTTATGCTATCAGTTTACCATATTTTTGACGGGTTATATGAACAGAAATTGAAATTTTATCCGATAATGTGTGAAATCAGCGTGTTGGAGAGCAAAAAGCCCTCGCGGGTGAGGCGGATACCCTCGTCGTCCGCCTGCACCAGCTGCCGCGGCAGGGCGGCGGCCTGCGCCACCCACTCGGCGGGCAAATCGGTGCCGAAACGGGCGCGAAAATCCGCCGCGGTCAGACCGGCGGCCAGTCGCAGGCGCAGCAGGGCGTATTCCTCCGCCGAACCCACCGGTGCGCCCTCGCAGGGGTCCTCGACAGGGTCGCATCCCGCGATGAAAGCCGCGGTGTCCCGCGGATAGGTGAAGCGGTGGCCGCCCACGCAAGAGGAGGCGGCAGGGCCGATGCCGAGATAGGGATCGCTGAGCCAATATTTGAGATTGTGGCGGCTCTCCCGACCGGGCTGGGCGGCGTTGGAAATTTCATACTGGTGATAGCCGTGGTGCGCCATCCGATCGAAGGCGGCGTGGTAGAGATCCACACTCTCGTCCTCCGACGGCAGGTCGGCGGGCGGGCAAACGCCGTAAGGGGTGCCCGGCTCGATCTTCAAGAGATAGGCGGACAGATGGGTGGCGCCCAAATTCGCCGCCGCGTCCACGCTGGCGCAGGCGGTGGCCATCGTCTGGCTGCCGACACCCAGCATCACGTCCAGGGAAATATTGTCAATGCCCGCGCGGCGGGCGTCCGCCATCGTCCGCGCCACGTCGGCGGGGGTGTGGCGGCGACCCAGCAGAGAAAGCTCGGCGGGAATCGCCGACTGCATGCCCAGCGACAGGCGGTTGCCGCCTGCGGCGGCAAAGGCGGACAAGGTATCCGCCAAATCGTCGGCGGGGTTGGCCTCTAAGGTGATTTCGGCGTCGGTCAAGCCAAAGTAACGGCGTGCCGCGTCAATCACCTGCGCCAGGCGCTCGCCCCCCATCAGCGAGGGGGTGCCGCCGCCGAAATAGAGGGTGTCGGCGGTGGCGGGCAGGCGGTGCGCCCACTGCTCCAGAGAGCGAATCAGGGCGGCGGTGTAGGTATCCAGCGCCGCCTGCGCCTGTAAGGGAGTGCCAATGGCCGCGGAGTGAAAATCGCAATAGGGACATTTGGACACGCAGAAAGGAATATGAATGTACAGACCGATTTTCTCCACCGTGGCACCTCCTTCGTCAATTTACTTTATTTTATCATATATTACAAAGGATGACAAGGAAAATCGGCGGATTGCTACTTGACCGCGGACAAATTCTCATATATAATGTGTTTAAGTACAAAATTCGACATGGAGGAACTATCGACATGGAGACTATGAATAAAGTTACGCTGAATATCTGCGGCACCGACTACGTGGTGACCACCGACGAGACCCCCGGCTATATGCAGGAACTGGGCGCCCAGCTGGACACCCGCATCCGCAACGTGATGAACAGCAACGAGCGCATCTCGATGGTGATGGCCACCGTGATGACCGCCCTGATGCAGGCTGACGAGGCCAAGAAGGCTCAGCAGTCCGCCGACAACCTGCGCAAGCAGCTGAAGACCTTCTTCGACGACAACAACCGCACCCGTGTGGAGAGCGAGAGCCTCCGCCGTGAGATTGCTCAGCTCCGCCGTGAGAAGGAAGAGCTGGAGAGAAAGTTGGCTATGCGATGAAACACACCCTGCCGGAAGTATTAGCGCCGGCGGGCTCACCTGAATGCCTGACGGCGGCGGTACGATGCGGTGCCGCCGCCGTTTATTTAGGTGTGGAGGAATTCAACGCCCGCCGCAACGCCCACAATTTCACCATCGACTCGCTGGCCGAGGCGGTGGCGTATTGTCACGCCCGTGGGGTGGCGGTGCACCTGACCCTCAACACCCTGCTGCGGGAGGAGGAAATCGACCGCGCCGTAGAGGTGGCAATCGCCGCCGTCGGATGCGGCGTGGACGCCCTCATCGTGCAGGACGTGGGCCTCTGTCGCCGTCTGAGGACGGCGATGCCCACGATGGCGCTGCACGCATCGACCCAGCTGACCTGCCACACCCCCGCAGGCGTGAAATTCCTGCGGGACGTGGGATTCACCCGCGTGGTGCTGTCCCGCGAGATGAGCCGTGAGGAGATCGCCGCCTGCGCCGACCTGGGCGTAGAGCTGGAGGTGTTCGTCCACGGTGCTCTGTGTATGAGCGTGTCGGGGCAGTGCTATTTCTCCGCGATGTTAGGCAGTCGCAGCGGTAACCGCGGCGCCTGCGCCCAGCCTTGCCGCCTGCCCTTTGAGCCCACGAGAGAGAACCCCCGCCCCTGCCCTGCCGACAAGGCGGCGCTGAGCCTGAAGGACAATTGCTTGGTGGAATATATCCGCGAACTGGCGGATTTGGGCGTGGCTTCCTTTAAGATTGAGGGGCGTATGAAGCGCCCCGAGTACGTGGCCGCCGCCACCGCCGCCTATGCCGCCGCTGTGCGAGGCGAGGCGGTGAGCGAGGCGGAGTTGGAACGACTGAAAAGTGTGTTCTCCCGTAGCGGATTTACCGATGGCTACTATACCTCGCACCGCGACGGTGAGATGTTTGGCGTGCGTCGTCACGAGGACGTGACCGCCGCCGCACCCGTACTCAAAGAACTGGCGCGGATGTACGATAAAGAAGTAGGTCGCGTAGACATTGACCTTGCCTTGACCATCGATGAGACCGAGAGCCGTCTCGTGGTTACCGATGGCGAGCACACCGTCACCGTATGCGGTGAGGGTGGCGTGGTGGCGGAGAATCGTCCCCTTGACCCCCTCCGCGCCGAAGAGCAACTGCGCAAGACGGGCGGCACGCCCTATCTGGCACAGCGTGCCGTCTGCACCATCGGGGAGGGACTAACCTTGCCCATGGCGATCATCAACGGTCTGCGCCGTCAGGCACTGGAAGAACTGACCGCTCAGCGCTGTGCCGTGGCGACTGTATCCTGCGATGTGGATACGATGCCTGCGGCTCTGCCCTGCCGTCATCCCGACAAAGTAAAAACCGTAGCGCGGCTGGCTAACGCCGACCAGTGGTCGGCGGCGATGCAGGCAGACGCGGTGATTCTGCCCCTCGCCACCTCCGCCGACACCCTGCGGCAGATTGCCGCGCAGGTTAAGGTGGGTGTGGAGATTCCCCGCGGTATGTTTGGGCTGGAAGAAACCATCCGCAAGCAATTGGCAAACGCCAAAGCGGCGGGTGCGGTCTTTGCCCTCTGCGGCAACGTAGGCGCTCTGCCTCTGGCAAAAGAGGCGGGGTTGACCGCCGTGGGTGGATTTGGACTCAATCTCACCAACAAAGAGGCGCTGGCATTCTATGCCGAGCGCGGATTGGATGCCGCGACGCTATCGATGGAACTGACCTTCGGGCAGATGCGAGGATTGACCCCCTCCCCCATCCCCGTGGGCGTAATGGTGTACGGACACCAGCCGCTGATGCTCACCCGCAACTGCCCGCGCAAGTGCGCCGGCGGCGCCTGCGGCGACTGCCGTCATCAGGGTATCACCGACCGCACCGGCACTGTCTTCCCCGTGATGTGTGCGGGTGGGTGCGCCGAGGTGCTCAACAGCGTCCCCCTCTGGTGGGGCGATAAGGCGGCGGAGATTCCCAACGTGGATTTCCACCTCTTCCATTTCACGGTAGAGGACGCGAGCCGTTGTGCCGCCGTCCTCGCCGCCTATAAGCAGGGCGGCAAGCCGCCTGCCGCGATTACGCGAGGACTCTACAAACGCGGCGTGGAGTGACAGAGAAAGGATAAAATATGGACAACTTGACGATACGTTTAGAAACCAAACAAGACTACCGCGCCGTGGAAGAACTTACCCGTGAGGCGTTTTGGAACGTCTATAAACCCGGCGCAGACGAGCATTATTACGTGCATCAGATGCGTAATCACCCCGACTTTATTCCCGAACTGGCATTCGTGCTGGAATTGGATGGTAACATCGTGGGTAACATTATGTACACCAAGGCGTGGCTGGAGGACGAAAACGGACAACGCAAAGAGATTCTCTCCTTTGGTCCGTTGTGTGTTGCACCGGAGTATCAACGGCAAAAGTTGGGAAAGTTGCTCATTGAGCATTCCTATGAGGTTGCCCGCAAAATGGGCTATGACGTCAACATCAACTTTGGCAACCCCGGCAACTACGTCAGCCGCGGATTTGTGAGCTGTAAAAAGAAAAACGTCAGCTTTGTTGTGGACGGCAATTTCCCCACGGCACTGCTGGTATGCGAGCTGGTTCCCGGCGTACTGGACGGCAAGAAGTGGACGTACATCCCCAGCACCGCCGCTGACTGCTGCGAGGATACCGCCGCGGTGGAAGCCTTTGACGCCACCTTCCCGCCTAAGGAAAAGAAATGGATGCCCAGCCAAGAGGAGTTTTACATCTACAGCCATTCTTCGGTCGTGAGATGAATATAAAAAACAGCCACCGAAACGTTCGGTGGCTGTTTTTTACTGAATCAAGGAAGGGTCACGCCCGAAAATGCACTCGCGAATAATGGTAGACATTTCTTCTATCGTAAGTCCACAATCGTTTCTGAGCCATTCAGTGACCACGGCGTTGACGCCGTTCATATAAAAGAGCATCACATAGGGGCGGTGCTCGATGGGATAGCGAAAACGAGCCAAAATCGGCTCGAAAATATAGGTGTACAGCCGCTTATACACGCCCTCAAAGCCAAAATGACCGATATTGGACAGTGCCACGGCAAACACCCGACGGTGGTCGCGGATATACCGCAGATACGGGTGCAGATATTCGTCCGTGATGAAATTAAGTTGTGCTAAGTCACAATCCTGAAAACAATCCACCGTCGCCTGAGTCTCTACGGGAAAATAGGAGACGAAATCGTCCAGCAGGTAGCGGGTGGTCTCCGCCAGTAGGTCGCCCACCGTCTCGTAATGCAAATAGAAGGTGGAGCGGTTGACGCCTGCCTCACGGCAGATTTCGCTGACCGTGATATAGGCAAACTCCTTCTTCTCCAACAAAGAAATCAGGGCCATATCCATTTTGACCGCAGTATGAAAATACTTGCTCTCCGATTTCTTCATAAGTCATTCCCCTTTACTCTTCTGCGATTTGGCGAGCCAACTCCACAATCTCAAAGGCGTACTTTTTCTTACCCTTTTCCAGCATTTTGACATAGATAGGGTAGTTGATGCCGCAGCCAATCATACCCAACACGCCCAGCACCAGACCGACGGCAACCCACAGCACACCGTCGCCGATGACCTGCATAGACAGGCTCATACCCGTGCCAAACACCAAGGCGGACAGGATGCCTAAGGTGTAGGTGAAGATGGTGGCGGGCATTTTGGCCTTACGGTCCAACTTGCGCAAGGCGACGAGACGGGACGTCTCACGGGGTGCGTACTCCTTTGCGATGGATTCTGCAATGATTTTGTCTGTATTCATAATAACAAACCTCCTTTGTATTTTGCAAGATCATTGTACCGCCATAGGAGGCAAAACGGAACAACACGGACAAACCAATTTGTTGATTTTATAAAAAAACGGCCTATCCTCTGTGGATAGGCCGTTTGGCGTTATTTCAAGAAGCCGCTGACAATCTGCTCCTCGGCCTCCTGCTCGGTGAGACCCAGGGTCATCAGCTTGATGAGCTGTTCGCCCGCAATGTTGCCGATGGCGGCCTCATGGATGAGGGCGGCGTCCAGATGGTTGGCGGTCACCTCGGGGATGGCGCTGACCGAAGCCTCGTCCATAATGATGGCGTCGCACTCGGAGTGGGCGGAACACTTGGCGTTGCCGTTAATGACCGAGCGGAACACCTGACGGGACTTGCCCTTGGCCACCGAGCGAGAGGACAACTGCGCCGAAGCGCCCTCGCCGTTGATATCCAGATGGAAATTGGTCTCGGCAAACTGCTCGCCGTGGGTCATAATCTTCTCCCGCACAATCAGCGTGGCACCCGCCGCAATGGTGGCGGAGGTGTCGCGGATGGTGGAGGTGACACCCTTAATCTGGGTGGACTCCATCTCCATATAGGCGTCCTCGGCCAAATCGATGACGGTGGGGGGGTTCATCACCCGCTTGCCGTTGCCATCGCCGTCGCCGTAGTGCTTCTCCACGTATTTGAGGCGAGCGCCTGCCGCCAGGTGGAAGGCGTGGATGCCGTCGTGACGGCTCTCCTCGTCACCGGCGTTGTGGATGCCGCAGCCCGCCACGATGGTGACGTCGGCGTCCTCGCCCACGTAAAAGTCGTTGTACACCATCTCGGTGTGACCGGTCTGGCTGAGGATGACGGGGATGTGGACGCTCTCGTTCTTGGTGCCGGGTTTGATGATGATATCGATACCGGGCTTGTCGGTCTTGGTGACGATGTCGATATTCTCGGTGGTGTTGGGACCGGCCATCTCGCCGTTGGCGCGGATGTTGTAGGCGCCCTGGGGCACGTCGTGCAGGTCGGCAATCTGCGCCAGCAAATTCTTTTGAATGTTATCCATAATCCTGCACCTCCTTACAGCTTGCCCGTCAGCACGGAGCAGGGAGAACTGCTCTTGAGCAGATCGGGCAGGATCTCATCGCGGCTACCCTCGGTGCGGACGGTGCCGTTTGCCACCACGATGACGCGGTCGGCGATGTTCAGGATGCGCTCCTGGTGGGAGATAATCATAATGCTGCCGCCCAGCTTTTCGTGCATCTTCTCAAACACCTGAATCAGGTTACCGAAGCTCCACAGGTCGATGCCTGCCTCCGGCTCGTCAAAGATGGACAGCTTGGTGCCGCGAGCCATAATCATGGCAATCTCGATGCGCTTGAGCTCGCCGCCGGACAGGCTGGCGTTGATCTCGCGGTGGATATACTCGCGGGCGCACAGACCCACCTCGGAGAGGTAGTTGCAGGCCTCGGAAATGGTGATGGGACGACCGGCGGCCATGGTGATCAGATCCTGCACGGTGAGGCCCTTAAAGCGCACCGGCTGCTGAAAGGCAAAGCTGATGCCCGCCTTGGCACGCTCAGTGATGGTCATATCGGTGATGTCCTCGCCATCCAGCAAAATGCGGCCGGAGGTGGGGGTGTAGATGCCGGCGATGATCTTGGCCAGCGTGGACTTGCCGCCGCCGTTGGGACCGGTGATGGCCACAAAGCGCTCGTCAATGGTCAAACTCACGTCTTTGAGGATGTCGTGGGGGTTGCCGTTGTCATCCTGGACGGTATAGGTAATGTTTTTCAGTTCCAGCATAGGGATTCCTCTTTCGTTATTAGGGATTATTCTTGCGAAACGGGACTGCTCGTGATCTTGATCTCAAAAGAAACCCACTCAGGCATCACGCTGTCCTCTGCCACGTCCAGATGCTCGGGAGAGATGTAGAAGGTGTAGGAGGTAACGCCTGCCACCTCCACCAGTACCGGCTCCTCCAGCTCGGCGTAGCCACCGCCCAGGCGGGCGTCGGTGGAGTAATCAAAGGCGACCACGTCCAGCGCCTTGATCTCAAGCACCTTATCGGTGCCGTTACTGAAGAGTATCTCGACACACAGGTGGCCATTGTTGGTGAAATAAGCCTTGCTCACGTCCGCCATAGGGCCATCGCCCGACATATCGGGATAGGCCTCAGCGTTGACGTACTGGCCGCGCAGGGTGTTGGGCGACCAATCGTTATTCTTCTCGGCGCGGCAGCTGTTGAAGGCCACCGCCAGCACGCACAGCAGCACGATACCAACCAATACCGCGCTGACAGAGATGATTTCCTTGCGTCGGG
Source organism: Acutalibacteraceae bacterium (assembly GCA_045660625.1). GTDB lineage: Bacteria > Bacillota > Clostridia > Oscillospirales > Acutalibacteraceae > UBA5905. Next base: position 13,297 of record JAZREF010000076.1, on the reverse strand, counting down.
CGGGGACACCGCCATCCGCCTTTGCCTCCTTGCGGCGGCGATCCATCTCCTGCTTGAGCGCCTCGCGCTCCGCCTTGCGGCGTACCTTCTCCTCGGCGCGAATCTGCTCTTTGGTCTTGTGTTCGCCAAAGATCTCCAATTCGGAGTCAAAGGGAAGGCTGTGCACCTGTTGTTTCTTATCTTTCATCGGTCAAACCGTCCGTTTCGTTGAATTTCAGGTATCCAAAAATACCCTTCATATCATTTTACATAAAAATCTCCTTTTTGTAAAGAGAAAACAGAAAAAAGGACGGAAATCCCGTCCTTTTTTCCTCAAAACATCCCGGTCACGTTCTCCAGCAAGTCGCCGATGGAATGCATCGCCTTGCCTGCGTTGTGCTTGATGCCCTTTTTGTTCTTGTTCACCAGATAGCTGCCCACCACACCGGCGGTGGCGCCCAGCGCCATACCCATACCGACGCCCTTGACAAAATTCTCCATATTGTTTTTCACACTTCACCCCTCCCTTCCCTCACAGTGTGTCCCGCGGCGCAAAAAATATGTCTTGCCACCGCGATTTTCTGTGGTATAATGTGAAAAAACGAGGAAACGAGGTGGTCGCTATGCCGACCCTGAATATCGTATTGGTGGAGCCGGAGATTCCGCAGAATACCGGCAACATCAGCCGCACCTGTGCCGCCACCGGTGCCCGTCTGCACATCGTGGAGCCCATGGGCTTCAAAATCGACGACAAGAAACTGAAACGCGCCGGTCTGGACTATTGGCACCTGCTGGACATCACCTATTACAAGGATTTGGACGACTTCTTCGCCCGCAACGAGGGACCGTTCTTCTACTTCTCCACCAAGGCCAAGCACATCCACTCGGACGTGGAATACCCCGACGGCGCCTATCTGGTATTCGGCAAGGAGACCAAGGGACTGCCCGAGTGGCTGCTCCACGACAACCCCGAATCCTGCGTGCGTCTGCCGATGATCGACAAGGATTCCGCCCGCTCGCTGAATCTGTCCAACGCGGTGGCGGTGGGTGCATTTGAGGTGCTGCGCCAGTTGGGGTATCCCGGTATGCGCACCCAAGGACATCTGACCCAATACGACGACTAAACAAAAAAGCCTTTCCGTCCACAGACGGAAAGGCTTTTCTTATTTCTCATCTACGATTTTGCCGTCCACCACGCGAATCACGCGGTCGCAGATCTGCAACGCCGCGGGACGGTGGGAGATGCATAGGCAGGTGCGATCGGGCAGAGCGCGCAGGCGCTGCAGCACCCGCTCCTCGGTGGCCTCATCCAGCGCGGAGGTGGCCTCGCCCAGCAGCAGCACGGGGGCACCGCTGGGCACCGCACGGGCAATGGCCAGGCGCTGCAACTGACCCTCAGAGAGGCCGCTGCCCCGCTCGCCCAGCATGGTATCCAGGCCGGCAGGCTGACTGCGGATGGCGTCCGCTACGTCCGCCACCTCGGCGGCGGCCCAAATGGCGTCGTCGCTGACCTCACCGCAGCAGAAGGCGATATTCTCGCGGATGGTGCCGGAGAGCAACAGGCTCAACTGCGGCACGTAGGCGAACAACGGACGGGTCTCGCGACCCAGGGTCAGGCTCTCCCCCTCCAGTCGAGCGCTCACCGCACCCGACGCAGGGGTGTAGAAGCCCAGCATCAATTTCATCAGCGTGGACTTACCGATTCCGGAGAAGCCGGCCAGCGCCACAAACTCGCCCTTCTTCAGCGAGAAGTCGGCGCCGGTCAGGATGGGGTGACCCTCCTCATAGGCGAAGTGCACCCCGTCGGCGTCCAGCGACACCAGACGCGCGTACACGTCGGCGGCGTCGCAGGTCTGGCCCAGCTGAGGCTCGTCCTCCAACTGCTCCAGCTCCTGAATGCGCTCGGCGGAGGCCAGCATATTGTAATACTGGGGCAACAGGCCGGAGGCATTGACAAAGGGCTGGCGAATCTGACCCACAATCTGCAAGAAGGCGGTCAGCATACCATAGGACAAAGTGCCCGCCGCCAGGCGAACCGCGCCCCACAGAAGGGCCGCGTAGTAACTGCCGGAGAACAGCAGGTACATCGCCGCGTGGGCCATATTGTTCCAGCGGATGCGCTTGAGTTTCGCGCGGAAGTGGCTGTGCAGCAGATCGCCCAGGCGGCCACGCACCGTATCGGCGCCGTCAAAGGACTGGATCAGCATCCAGTTGGCCAGACTCTCCTGCGTAAAGGATTTCGCCTTGCCATCCTTCTCCTGGCACTCTTTGTGGATGGATTTCATCTTCTTGCCGTAGAAACGGCTGCAAACAATCATCAAACCGCCCAAGCCCAGCAGCACCAGCGTAAACCGCCAGTCCATACTCAGCAGCACCACCAGACAGGCGATGAGGCGGGTAGCCATCGCCACCACCTGAGGCACCAGCGTCACCACGCCGGTCACCACCACGTCGGTGTCGGCGGTCATACGGTGCAGCAACTCGCCCGAGTGGAAGGTGGACACATCCGCCCACTTCTTCTCAAACAAGGTGCCGAACACCGCGTCCTTGATGCGAATCTCCACCTTACCGGAGATCCACACCTTAAAGTAATCGTACAGAACGTGTAGCAGCAACTCCCCCACCAGCAGGCCCACCAGCACACCGCCGGCCACCCAGAGGCTACCCTCTTCCGTCTTGGTGGCGATGTCGATGACCCAGCGGGACGCCAGCGCAAACAACACCATGCCGCCCGCGATCAAACCATTGACCACAGACAGCATCAGTATCGCCGGCGCATAGGGCTTAGCCACGCGCCATATCCACTTTTGAGCCTGAGTGGATTTCATTTCGGTTACTCCTTACTTGTTCTTCCCCTTATTCAGCAGGCGACGCAGACGATACGGAATGCCGTATCGCAGGTGGCGCGGCAGGTGATACAACCGCACCAGCACAGGACGCGCCCACAGAAGGCGATGCCAGCACAGGCGGTTGCTGCGATAGGCGTCGCTATCACACTCCCACCGCTTGCCACGGCTGATGAAGGCGGTGGCCACGCCGAGGATCTGGTCGGGGGTGATATGGGGCTCCTCCTGCCACTGGGCGTCGCCCAGCATGGTGTACTGCAAGCTATCGCAGCGAGAAGGCAACGCCTCCGCCACGCCCCAGCGGGTGCGGACGACGCCGTCGTCCCGCTCCACAATGCGGTGCAGGACTAGCTTGCCGTTACGGCGACAATACAGCGGCACGTCGCCCGGCTGCAGAGCCGTGGGGTCGCAGGTGGTCAACACCACCTGATCCTTCTTATTCCGCAGGAAGGGGCTCATACTGTGACCGGTGATGGTCAGCACCACCTCCTGCCCTTGGGCCAGGCAGTCGACCAAAATCGGACCCAGCTGGTCCAGCGGCAATCCCACAAAGCGGGAATCCTTCTTCTTACTCATCCAGCAGATTCTTCTCACGCAGGGAGGCCACAAAGCGCTCCACGTCGGCGGTGGCGATGTCGGCGGTCACGTCGTACTCGGCCAGCAGAGCCTCCACCAGAGACTCCACGGTGCTATCGGCGGCCAGCTTCTGCCACAGGAAAGCGCCAACCTCGTTGAGGGTGATCAGGCAGCGGAAATCCACAGACTGGGCGCCCACAGGCACCACCACGTTGTTACCGCCAACCTGGCGCAGCAAAAAACCTTCTTTGATCTTCATATCAGATTTCCTCCTCAGGGAAAATTTCTTTAATCACGGTCTCGACTGCCTCGGTGCTGATGTTGCAGGTCAGGCAGTAGATGGGCACGTTGGCCAGCAGACGCTCGCCAAACTCCACCAGCTTCTCGCCCAGATTGACGTCGTAATAGGGGCGCGCCAGCTGGGAGGTCAGGTAGAAATAACTGCGCAGGGGGTCCAAACGGCGGATGCTGTTCTTCTCACCCCGCTCGATGAAGACGATGGCCTTCAGCGGCACCGTCACGTTGGTGTTGATGGCGTTCTTACCGCTCCAGGGGGTACCGCACAACAGAGCCTGATCGCCCTCAAAGACGATGGCGGGCTTGTCGTCGTTGACGATGGTCACCTCATCCCCCAGCAGCTGCTGCCACAAGCCCACGTGGGTGGACTTGCCGGTGCCGGAGTTGGCGGAGAAGGCGATGCCGTTGCCCCGCCAGGCGATGGAGGAGGCGTGCAGCACGCCGTTGCCCAGATAGGTCAGGCGATCCTGGAAGGAGAAGCCGGTCAGGGAGTATTCCCATCCCTCGCTGGTAAACTGGGGATGGATCATACCGCGGCGCATATGAATCTCCACGTCGGAATAGTCGTCGGTGTAGAAGGTGGCCAGGTAGATGTGGCCCGCCAGATTGCGGCTGTAACGGCAATAGCGGCCGTCCGCCATCTTGAGAATGGTGGCAGACTTAATGCTCTGCACCACCTCGCCCTCGGGGCAGGGAATCTCATCCAGCATCACCGTACGAATGTCCATCACAGACGCGCGACCGTCCTGTCGCTCGTAGGGCTGATACAGTTTATCAAACCACTCTTTTTGTGCGCTGTCCACCCGCATCGGCATACCGGCTACGCAAATATTCATACGCGCACCTCCTTCATTAGCGTGTCCCTATCTTCGGGATATAACTTGACACTTTATTGTATCAATTTTCCGTCTCTAAGTCAAGGTTAATTTAAAAAGGAGGAGGGGTGAATTCCCCCTCCCCCTTTTTGCCTTATCTCGGCGCTTTCACGCCGGCGGCGGAGCGGGATTTGCCCGCCCCTTTGCGCAGCAGATGCACCCGCATCTTGTGCGCCATCACCATCGCCTCCAGGCGACGGCGGTCGTAGAGGGGTACCTCTCGCTTCATCCGACGGCCCCCTCCTCCACCGTGGTATCTACTCGGCGACGCGGTGCGCCGCCGGTATGGGTCAGCGCCCGCAGATACAGGTCCAACAACCGTTCGTAGGGCTGCTCGTCCTCACCGTTGAGGCACAGCAGGGTGGCCACGCCGTAGGTCATCGCCGGCAGGCAACGCCAGGAGATATCCAGCGGCTGGCGCAGATGCTCCAGCGGCTGAAACTCCCCCTTGTGCTCCCGATGCCACAGATCGCAATAGATCTGGTTCACCGCCAGCAGGCCGCTCTCGTTGCCGTCGGTGCCCGCCAGGCGGTGAGGCTGCTCCATCAGCGCATAGGCGTGACGCAGCACGCTCATTCCGGTCATACCGTCACCTCCTCAGGTGCCGATCAATACACGTAGACGTTGATGCCGCCCTTGAGGCTATCCTTCAGCACCACGTCGTAATACAGACGGTAGTCCAGCTTCCAGGCGTCCGCCTTCAGGTTGTGAGCGGGGTCAAAGCAACGCACCTGCTCGGTCTTCTTAATCAGGGAGGCGGCGCGGCGGGGCACCAGCAGCAGACCGATGCTCTTAGCGTTAGTGGCGGGCTTGAAACCGCCATCCTCCTGACCGGAGGTGGTGCCGTCGTAGAATTCGTAGGCGGTCTTCATACGGCTGTCGGGCACAGGCAGAATGGCCACGCCGTTGAGGCTGGTCACCTGGGTGTGCAGTTCGCCCTTCTTGAAGTCGTTCATCACCAGATGGCGGGAGATCTCCTCGCTGTTCTGCAGGGCGTTGAGCATTCTGCCGTCCACAAAGGCCACCAGCTCCTCGTCGTAGCCCACTTCGTTCTGGGCGTTGGCGATGGCCTCGGTCAGCATGGCGTAGGCATCGGTGGCGGGGGTACCCTCCACCACCTGATTCTCGTTGTAGGCATAGCCGGCCAGCTTAGACAGCACGTAGGCGTCCACTTCGGGCACCACCTTGGTGCGGACAAACTCGCCCATAATCTGACCGGCCAGGTCGGCGATGCCGCTCTCGTCGTTGTCCTCGCGGTCCAACTGGAAGGAGCGGCCGCGGTCCATAGCCAAGGTGTAGGGCTGGGCGGACACCGACACGGTGCCGCTGACAAAGCCGGTGTCGCGGTCGTAATCGCCCAGGCCGGAGATGTTCATGGCAGGGATCATCACCGTCTTGGCGCCGACAAACTTGCCGCGCAGGTTGTTATCGGCCATAAAGCCGGTGACAGGCTTCTGCGCCACGGCGCGGTCCAGCTCGTCGGTCATTTTTACGGAAATAGTTTCCAGGTTCAAACTCATTGTATCGTTCCTTTCTTTGATTGAAAATGGTTACAGTGCCGCACGGAAGGCCCGCAGAAACGCGTCCTGCTCCGGCGGCGTCTGAATCGCCCCGCGGGACAAACTGCCCGCCGACTGACGGGCGGCCTGCTCCCGCTTCTCCGCGGCGGCGGCCACCCGCTTCTCCTCCTGTAGGCGATAGCGCAAATAGGCGTCCAGCAGCGAGATATTCAGCTCTGCCGCCATATCCAGCACCTCGTCCGGCAGTTGGGCGGGGTCGGCGATCTGGGGGAATTCCCCCGCCAGCGCCAAAAAGTCCTCCGCCAGGCGGGCGGTGACGTCAATGGTCGACTGCTCCTCGGGGATCGGTTGCTCCTCGACAGATGCGGCCGCCGTCGCCTCCTCCGTCTGCTCCGCGGTGGATTCGATGTATTCGGTTTCCATAGTGTTCCTCCTTAGCGGCGCGCCGTTGGGGCGACCCGCCGCCGGTTCGATGAAAGGGTGTTTACTTCATTTACGCCATCTCCCGCAGCAGTGCCTCCACCTGAGGCACCGTGCCGCGGGGCAGACGGCTGACGTACTGTTTGGCATTGATAATGCCGTGGGTGTAGAGGTTATCCAGCACCTCGATGGTGCGGCCGTCACTGTGAGTGTCGCCGCTGCCCACCTCCACACCGATGCTCATCAGCAGGTCGCGGCACACCGCCCCGTCAAAGGGCATATACCACACACCCTGCTCCTCGGCGATTTTCAGCCCGCGATTGCCGTACATCGCCATCCAGAATTCCGCCCACACCCGCGCCACGTCCTCGAAGAAGGTGTAAAAGCGGTTCTGCATCATGGTCAGCGGCATCAGCGACGCCTCGCGCACCGCGATGATGGCGGAGGTGTTCTGGGGCTCCACGTCGCCCAGCAGGGTGGTGCTGACGCCCGCCTGGGTCATGGTGTCGCGGATAAGCCCCTGGACGTTAGCGTCCAACTGCGCCGAGAAGGCGGGCGGATCCACGTAACGCACCGCATCCCGCACCTCCTCGCCGCTGCCGTAGACGGGGATGATCTGACCGGGGTCGTTGGTGATGGGGCCGGACACCACGTCGCCGTTGACCAGCATCATGGGCATACCCATCATCATCACCGCCCACACGCCGGCAGAAATGGTGCGGTTGATGGCAATCTGATTGGGGATGAGATAGGGAATTTCGCTCTCACCATAGCACTGGTGGCGCTTTTCCTCCCAGCGAAAGACTGTCAAGGGGTACAACCTTACACCCATCTCCCAGGCCTCACGTACCGTCACAGAACCGCAGAACTGCGCGGCTTTGACCGTGGTGTTACCGCTTTCATCCCATTCTTTCCAGAATCGGGTCAGTAAAGTGGCGTGCCCCTCCTCGCCACGAATCTCCGCCCAGCGGCGGCAGCCGTTGGCCTTGGCCAGCCGCTGAATCTCCGCCACGGGACGGCGCTGGGCGATGAGGATATAGGGTTGCTGCTGGACGTCCTCCAGCGAGGGGTCGCCCATATACACCTGCTCGATGTCCAGCACCTCCGCCGCGATGTCGCCGCAGATCGGCGCGGTGCGGGCCGCGTCGGCGTACAGGCCGGTGCGGATGCGGTCGTCCCAATAGGTGTACAACACACCCGTGCCGCTGATATAGGCGTTGCGCAGCACCCGCTGCTTCAGATCCTCCAGTTTCAGTCGCTTGGCAGTGGTGGCGAAATAATCGGTCAGCGCCGCCGCCATAGCCTGTGCCGCCGCCTCGGCGGGCAGGGCGTCGGGGGTCTGACCCTGTCGCAGCGCACCGCGATACTGCTCCACCAACTGGCGGGAGGCGGCAGTGACCGGGATGCCCTCGGCGGCGAACCGCACCGTCACCGGCTGGGCGCCCACCACCGCCATCTTGTAGTCGCCGATGCGCTTGATGACGTTGTAGCGCACCAGCGGGCGGCTGTCGCCGCAGTTGACGCCGTACCACTGATCGCCGCTGTAAAAGCGCTCGTTCTGGCGGGTCTGTTCATACAGGCCGCGACTGCCCAGCTGCCGCTTGTAGTCGGTGGCCTGTCGGTATTCCGCCTGCACCTGCTCGGGCAGGACGGCACCCTTTGTTTTATTGCTCATTTTTCCTCCTTATTGACAGGCATCTCGGTGCCGTCATAGTACAAAAAATTGCGGGTTTCCACCCACGTGCTGCCGGGTTGCTCTGCCGTCGGCCGCGACTTTTCCACATCGCCGCGGCGGCTCGCTTTGACCAGCCGGCCGCCCACCGCGCCGCACAACACACCCAGCGCAAACCACAATGCGCTCATCCTCTCCAACCTCCTCGCGGCAATCCGTACCGCCGCACTTTCTCCTGCCCCACCGGCGGGCGGGGCATATCCTCCATAGCGTAGCGCAGGGCGTCCATCAGGTGATTGTTCTTGTCGCAGGGGCGATTGCGGTACACGCCGTCCCGCCCGTCCGCCTGCCACACGTAGCCGCTCAACTCCGCCGCCGTGTGCACGCACCGCGGATGCACCACCAGCCGATACTCCTGCAGGCGAGCGATGCCGCTGAGGATCGAATCTCGCCCCTTGTCAGCCGCCTGCAGACGGCTGATTCCCAGCCGCCGCAGGTCCTCGTTGGACTTGGGCTCCGCCGCATCGGCGCGGATGCGCTCCTTCTGATAGCCTTTGGCGGCAATCATCGCCGCGATGTCCTCGTTGAGCATCCGCCGCTGATAATGCTCGTCGTAGAGGTAGATCCGCTTGGCCGCCTCATCCACCGCCGCGGCGATGAATGCGGTGGGGTCGTTGGTGTAGCCGTAATCCAGCCCGAAAATATGCCGCATCCCCTCTCGTTGTAACTCCCGCAGTGAAAACTCCTCCACCACCCAGTTCTCAAACACCAATCCCTCGCTGTGACCCCACTCGCCCAGTCCCGCCACCGCGTATTTGCGGGGATTTTGCTCACGCATCCGCTCGTATAGCGCTCGATCGGTGGCATCCAGGAACTCGTTGCACCGATAGTCGGTGGTGATGGCGTACACGTCGGGGTCTTCGCGGTCGAAAAACCGCCTTTTCAGCCAATGGTTCTCGTCCCAGGGGTTAAAGGTGAGGGTAGTCTGCTTGAATAGCGGCCTCGGCAGTTCACCGCGGGGCACCGACAGGTCCAGCTTGTCAAAATCCGCCTCGGCGGCGATCTCAAAGGCCTCCTCGATCCACACCCAGCACAGATATCCCCGCTCCACCGTGGTGGAGGCCAACTTTTCCACGTTGTCCATACCGCGGAAGAGAATCCGCTGTCCGGTGGGCAGATAGCACAGTTCCAGCGGCTCCTTCGCCGCCTTCCACAGGTGCTCCACCCCCAGCCGCCGTATCGCCCACCGCAGCTGGGCATAGGTACTGTCGGCGTGGGTGCGATACACCCCGCGCACCACCAGCAGGTTGGCGTCGGGATATTTCATCAGGTGATAGATATACCACAGCGCGGTGGTGGAGGATTTCTTGCTGGCCTTGCCGCCCTTCACCACCCGGTAGCGCCGTCGGCACCGCCAGAATCCGCCGTACCCGCCACCGATTATGTCCGGCAGATACACGCAGGCGCCCTGCATCTCACCCATCCAGATGACGGCGCATCATAGACATCGCCTCGCACAGCTCGTCCATCTCCTCTTCCAGCACCGCCACCCGCTTGTCGTATACGTGGATTTCGCCCAGCAGTTTTTGGTGTCGCTCCTGCAGTTTACGTAGCGATTCCTCGTATACTTTGATCAGTTCTCTCATATCAGTCGGGTATGTCCTCCTCCCCCAAAAAGATCACCGGCGGTGTCTTGTCGCCGTCCTCGTTATGGGCGGTCTTGCCACCCTTTTCGCTGTCGTAGCCTGCGTGATTTTTCAGATACAACATGTGCATATTGGCACTGCTGCCACGCCGCAGGGCGTGTTCCATCACGCTGGCGGTGGCCTCGCCGCCCGCCTTGCGGATGGCCGCCACTTTGGCCTGCATCGTCTTGGTGTTCGCCGCCACCTCACCCCGCAGGACACGGTTGAGCAGCCCAAGATCCATTTCCATCTCCGCCGCCAGCCGTTCCACCGTCAGCGGTACCTCCTGGGCGGCGGCGTAGTCCTTCGCCCGCTGGATAGCGGCCTGAATCTCCCCCAGCCGCCGTCTCTCCAATGGTGTATCCTGCATCGTACCCTCCAAATTTCCACATAAAAAATCAACCATTTCCATCCGCCCTTAGCCGCGTCAGCGGCGTGCCTCCCTTGTGTAAAGGTGATTCCCCCGTCAAACGGGGGAAATGTCACCGCAGGTGACAAAAGGGGGCCGCTTCGCGGCGAGCGAGGGTGTCAAAACCGCAGGTTTTGACGGAGGGATTGTCCGTAATCCCTAAAAAAGCGCAAAAAAATACGCTCACCTCAGAAGCACTCCCCCAGCTCCACCAGAATGCAAGGTTGCCAACCGTTGTACCCATCCCACATCTTGGATGGATACACCCGCAACCCGTCGCAATACTCTTCGGTTTCCATCGGCTTTTTGCCGTCGTACCGAAAGATCACCGGTGTCTCTGAAGGTAACTCCCGAGCCAAGCGCTGCCAATCGCCAAGCACCAAGTTGTTCACCTCATTTGATTGTTCGGGCGTTTTTGCGCCCGCCGCTGTGTGTCTCGCACACTTGTTGACCAACAGAGCAGCCTACCACGGCGCCGTAGCCGCCACTCCACCACGCCCAAACGCCTGACACCGTAGCCAAAGCGGATGGATCCTCTCCGCTCTATCGTTACCTCAAAAGCCGTCGACTGAGCCGCCACACCGTGCCGCTCCCGACTTTTTGCGTGTCGAACATTTGTTCGTCTATATTCATTGTAGACCCGATTTGGAGAAATGTCAAGTGCATTTGGAAAAGTTTTTGGAAAAAGGATAAAAAAGAAAACACCCCACCCCGAAATGGGGTGGGGTGGGTCGTCACGCAAAAACCGATTGGTATTTCGTCATCTTGCCATTACGGCAGGCGGTCACAAAACATCAGGAGATTGGCGGACACCTTATCCTGCTCGCTGAGGGGACGGAAGGTGCCGTTTTCGTAGAGGATATCCAGCACCATCATACCCACCGTGCGGCTGATAAAACTGCGCACCGTATCCGCTACAACGAGATCCTGCATCTGGGGAGGATAGGATTTGGCCTCCAGCATCGCCTGCTCCAGCGCAAAATCGTAAAATTGCTTTTTTACAGCCTCGTCCAAAGCGGGAAGTCGCTCGGCAAACGAGGAGGCGGCGTCATTCACCACCATGATATTGACCTTGCCGTCCTCCGTGATATATTTCTTTTCACGCAGACGAGCCACCTTTTCCGCATTGACGGGCGAATCGTCCAGCATGCCGCTCATCCATTCGTATACGTAGTCGTAATCGGTGGGCAGGTTGTTTTTCCAATGGCCCTTACGAGAGCAAAAACGGGAATCCCACGCGATAGCGAAGATCGAGGGATACTTGCCCGAATCGCGGGTCATTTGCCCACACATCGCATAGGACGGAAAGCTTTCGGACGGAACGTATTCGGGGTCGGTGCAGGTGTGCTCACTGTATACATAGACAATATACTCGCCGCCGTCGGTGGTTTTGATATAGTAGGGGGACAGATCCTTTTCGAAAGGCAAGCCGCACTTCTCCTGAATGGCCCAGAAGATTACCGCCGCCTCAAACAGCTCACGGTTGCCACTTGGGATATATACGTTGGCATCGTTCTTGAACGCCTCCCGCACCAGAGGGACGTATTCCTTGACGAGAATCTGCGCCACTTCCTTTTGCGCACTCAAAACGCGATCCTGCTGTTCCTGCGAATAGGTGGTGGGGAAAAAACGCACATAGGTGGTGAACCGGTCGTCCTTGCGGCGCACCAAGAATCCGTTTTCTTCCAACCACGCAATTTTATCCTCCAGAAACACGGGGGTCACACCCAATTCTTCCGCAATCTCCACCGTGTTTTTCGGCTCAAAATACACGCTGTACACAATGTTCAGATTCATCTTGTCGTACAGATAATATTCCGGGCCGCCGTTGTTGCCGGCTCTGCCGCTGTGAGCGAAATTGTCGGCGCCAATAGGTGACAAGCCCAGAGTGCCAACTTGTCGTTTCATAGAAAAACCCTCCTTTAAATCCAGTCGTGCCTTGTTCAGGTGCCATTTCACCGTGCCCTCGGGTATACCGAGAGTGCGGGCGATATCGGCAACCGAACGGTTTTCATAGTAAAACCAAAAGGTGATCTGCCGCCGTTTTTGGGTCAAAAACGCGATCTCACGACGCAGAATTTTGATCTCTTCTTCCGTTTCCAGGCGGGTGTCGTCGTAATAGGGGATTTCGACGCCGTCGATGGAAACGCCTTCGTGCCTCTTTTTGCGGGAGACGAATTTGGCGTAGGCGTGTTCGCTGATGCGCCAAATATAGCCCTCCACGTTGACGATCTCGTCGGCTTTGCGCAAAGAAGTGTAGACCTCGGCGACGATGTCGGCGCAAAGCTCGTCCACCTCCGCATAGGAAAAGGCTTTTTTGACCGCAAAGCCGTACAGCTTCGGGAAATATTCGGTTATGAGTCGGTCGGCAGTTTGTTTGTCCATTTGGTTTCACCCCGTGCACGGTTTCATTTATATAGTGGAGGGCTTTGGGGAAAGGTTGGTCGAAAAAGGCAATTTTTAAAAATTGTTTATGGATATTATCTCTTAGTTTACCCACTATGTCAAGTGCGTCTGCGGGCGGCAGATTGCCGCCCCTACAAACTCTATCCAACCTCAGTGCGGGATTGTAGGGGCGGATGCCCACATCCGCCCGAAAACATCGGCTCTATCGTAAATGGTTTGTACTTGTCCCACTCGCTACCGTTACCGGTGCCGCTTGCCGTGGCTCCGATGTTGTACAGACAACCAACCGGCTGGCCACGGCTTGAATATGGCACGGAACGTGCCATATTCCCACGTTTCAGCTCCGTAATTAAGTTGGCTGTTTGCAGGAACCGGTAAAGCACATATATATATACGAACGCAAAAAGAAACTCCCCAGACGATTGTCTGGGGAGTTCTTTTTGTGTTGGCACCTACCTATTTTACCAGGCCGCTTCCAGCCAAGTATCGTCGGCACGAGTGAGCTTAACTGCCGTGTTCGGGATGGGAACGGGTGTACCCTCACCGTCATCAGCACCAACTATTCGGGTCCTTTTCAGAGCCCTGAGAACTGAATAAAGTCACATTGAAAAG
>JAZREF010000075.1:0-25785 GCA_045660625.1 Acutalibacteraceae bacterium | reverse complement strand
CGGCAATCCAGTGGTCGTGCTTAATGCAATAGGTATAGATAGCGCCGGGCTCAGCGCCGGTGGTGTCCAGCAGAGAACCGTTGCCGTTCTGCAGCTGGGCAGAAGCCAGGGGAATTGCATAATACAGGGTGCCGCCGACCTCGATGTCGTACTCGGGAGACTTCTTAAAGGCATCGTCCTTGGACTGATCGTACATATAGGTCAGCAGGTCGGCGCCGGCGCCGCTATTCAGACACAGAACACCGGTACCTTCCGAGGAGATGATGTTAGCGCCGCCACCAACGATGGAGAAATCCTCAGCCAGTGCGTCATTCCAAATGACGGTGCTGTAGATGTAGCCATTGGCCACCACAACGCCGTTGATGTCAAAGACCACGTCTTTGATATCGGCGACGGTGCGCTCCTTACGCTCGCTGGGAGAATAGGGAGCAGAAACAAACTGCTTGCTGGGATAGACAAAGTTCAGGCCCTCTTCGTACTCGAAGGTGTTCATATTCAAACCGCTGGTCCAGTTCTCGCTATCAAAGAGGATCAGGTTGTAACCGCCAGTCATGGTGGTAGTGGGGATATCGGCTGCGCCGACCTCCAACACAGCCTCGGGGCCTACGGTCAGGCTAGAACCGGGCAGCATGGCGATATCCTGCTTCAGGGTGGCGGTGCCGCTCCAAATGGAGATGTTGATGTTGTTGGAGATGGGCAGGATAAAGTTGGTGGAATCCACGGTGTTACCGGCCAGGGACACCACGATGGAGGACAGAGCGCAATCGCCGTAGGCGTCCAGGTTCAGGGTGTCGGTGGCGGGATCGTACTCTTTGACGATGTAGCAATCCTCACCGGTCTGGAACATTGCGTCATCACCGATGAACTTGATGGGGGGCGCGGTGATGCACTGAGAAGGCAGGAAGAAGCTGGTGGTGATGTAAGCGGTGGCACCGTAGTAGTAGGTGGTGGCAACCTCTACGTTCTGCACGTAGTACTGGGTCATGGGGAACACCATCAGATCGCCGGCCAGAGCCAGGGTGGCATTACCACCGCGCAGGTCGGTGACCTGGAACACCTCGTAGATACCGGCGCCGTTGTTGGCGGTGACGGTACCCTCGCCGTAGATATAACCCCAAGCATACAGATCGCCGTTGACCTCGATGTGAGAGCCGGCGGTCATATAGATGTAACCCAAAGCGTCGGTGGGAGCCGCAGGACGACCTGCCGCAGCGGCAGAGTGACGGCCGCCCACTTCCAGGGCACCATTGACGGTGATGGAGGCATCCGCCGCCATGGTCAGGGTGCGGTAGGCATAGGGCTGGGTCCACAGAACCTCAGTACCGTCCGCGCTGGTGCAAGCGGGCACAGCGCCGTGGACGGTGTTAGCGTCGTTGTAGGGGATCAGCAGGGTGACACCGGCGGGGATCACGTGATCGCCGGTAATGGTGCCGTCGTTGAGCAGGACGATGGTCTTATCGATCTTGCTGGCTGCAGCAGCGGCACCGGCTTCGGTCAGGTTGTCGTACTTGGCAGAGCCAACGCCGAACAGAGCGACGTCATCGGACAGGAAGACGGGATAAATCTCGGCGTTCGCAGAAGCCACCAGCTTAAAGTTGGCGTCCTGGGACAGATACTTAGCGGAGGTCGAGTCGTACCAACCGTAGAAGACGTAGCCCTCATCGGCGGTGGCAGACAGCTGCAGAGCGGTCTGCAGAGCAACCTCTTTCACCACCTCGGCGGTGACAGCGACGCCATCCAGGGTGTAGGAACCACCCTCGGTGGCGGGCTTAAAGGTCAGGATGGGATCGGGAACGCTCAAACCAACCAGAGCCAGATCGGTGATGGAGAAAGTGCCCTTGTAGGAAGCACCGCGGGGGGACTTCAGCTGAATGGTGATGCTCTCACCGGCAGCCAGGGTCTGGCTGAATGCGCCGGAAGCGCTGGCCTGATTGCTGACATTGATCGCGCCGGTCAGAGAGGCGCGGGTGGGGGCGGTGGTACCGCCGGTGGTCAGCGACCAGTTAAAGCTCAGCACTGCCTCTGCACCGGAATTGTTGGTCAGAGTCAGGTCGGAGATATTGGTCTTAGCAGCCGTACCCTTGGTAGTAGCAGAGATAGAGGTACCGCTGGCGGTCCAGGTGGCGGAGCCGCCGCCCTGGTTGGAATACTCCCAAGTGGCGGTCAGACCGGTCACAGAGGTATTCAAGGTGTTCGCCGCGAATACGGCGGGGATCATCGTGGCGAGCATAGCCAAGGTCAGCAATACCGCACCGATGCGCTTGATCCATTGTTTCATGGTTCACAGGTCCTTTCGTAGGTATTGAATAGACTCAACGCGGGTGTCGGGGGCCCACCGAGGTGGGTCCCCTCCCCCATGTCAACAAAATGGAATTACTGGGCAGGATAATATCTGCCGTCGGTACCCCAATCGTATTCGCCGCGGGGCAGCAGGTCGTTGCGGTAGGTGGGCCAGTACTTACCGGTGGCCAGGTTGCCGTAGGTGCAGACGTAGATGTAGAAGGTCTTGCCCTCCTCATCGGTCAGCTTCACCACACCGGTGTCGCCCTTCTGCATCTCGCCGTCCACATAGTAGTAATACTTGCCGTTTTCGTAGTAGATGCCGTTCTTCACCTCAACGGGAGTGTCGGGCTCCTCAGGCTCCTCAGGCTCCTCAACGGGAGGATAGTACTTACCGTCGGTACCCCAATCGTACTCGCCGCGAGGCAGCAGGTCGTTGCGGTAGGTGGGCCAGTACTTGCCGGTGGCCAGGTTGCCGGTAGCGCAGACGTAGATGTAGAAGATCTTGCCCTCTTCATCGGTCAACTGCACCACGCCGGTCTCGCCCTTCTGCATTACGCCGTCCACATAGTAGTAATACTTACCATTCTCATAGTAGATGCCGTTCTTGACAGGGGCATCGGGATCCTCAACGGGAGGATAGTACTTACCGTCGGTGCCCCAATCGTACTCGCCGCGGGCCAGCAGGCCGTTGGTGTAGGTGGGCCAATACTTACCGGTGGCCAGGTTGCCGTAGGTGCAAACATAGATGTAGAAAGTCTTGCCCTCTTCATCGGTCAGCTGCACCACACCGGTGGAACCTGCCTGCTTCTCGCCGTCTACGTAGTAGTAGTACTTGCCGTTCTCCAGGTAGATACCGTTCTTAACGGGAGCGTCGGGATCCTCGGGCTCCACAGCGGGGGGATAGTACTTACCATCGGTGCCCCAATCGTAAGCGCCGCGAGGCAACAGATCGTTGCGGTAGGTGGGCCAGTAGTTGCCGGTAGCCAGGTTGCCGTAGGTGCAGACGTAGATGTAATAGGTCAGACCCAGATCGTCGGTGAGCTTCACCACACCGGCGTTCTTCTGCATCACGCCGTTCACGTAGTAGTAGTACTTGCCGTTCTCATAGTAGATGCCGTTCTTAACGTCGGGCTCCTCAGGCTTATCCTCAGGCTTGTAGTAACGGCCGTCCACGTCAAAGACGTACTGGCCGACCTCCAGCAGGCCATTGCCCTCGGCCACCCAGAAGGAGCCGGTGGCCAACTGGCCGTTGGAACGCACGTAGATGTAGAAGGTCTTGCCCTGCTCGTCGGTCAGCGCCACGATGCCGGCATTCTTCTGCAGCACGTTGTTCACGTAGTAGTACAGGCCGCCGTTCTCAGAGACGATGCCGTTCTTGACGGTCACGTCGGGCTCCTCGGGCTTCACCACGGGAGGATTGGTCATACGACCCTCGTTATCGAAGGTGTAGCGACCGGCGGGAACCAGACCGTTGGTGTGGTTGATCCACGCGGTACGGTTGCGATAAGCCTTAGCGTCGTCGGGAGAGATGAAGTAGTAGTAGCCGTTCTCCTCCACCAGACCCATCTTACTGTTACGGATACCGTTCAGGACGTAGTAGATCTCGCCGTTGTAGCGATACAGACCGCAATAATCCTCCTGCCACACGCCGTTCTCATCGAACAGGTGCCACTGCCAGGCGGTCTCGCCGGCCTGGTTCTGGATGTTCACAAAACCGGTCTGCACGTAGTAGATGTACTTCTTGGTGGCGTACCACTTGCCGTCCACCTGGAACCACTTGCCGTGGACCCACTGGCCAGCCCAGCGATAACGGGTGCCGTTGGCATCCTTAACCAGGTCGCCGCGGGTCAGCACGTAATCGGTAAAGGTGTAGTTATAGCCGTCGATCTTCTGCTTGCCGTTGACCGCACGACCGGTGGAGGGCAGGAAGTAGTAATCCACCTGATTGCCCTCGGCGTCGTAGCCGGACACCCAGTCGGTGGTCATCACGCCGTTGACGGCGTAGTACAGACCCTCGTTGAAGTTGACGGTGCCGTTGATCTTACCCAGGCACACGCCGTTCTCGTCAAAGTTGTAGAACAGCTTGGTAGCAGCATCCTCGCGGGAGGGGATGTACTGCACGCCGGTGACGGCATTGTGATTGACGTAATACTTGTAGTTGCCATCCTCTTTGTACCAGCCCTGACGGACGGCGGTATCGATGATGAAGCCATCCTCAAAGTCGGCGTAGACGCTGGCGTAGTGAGCACCGGTCTCGGTGCCGCCCTCCCAGCCGGTATCGTCCGCAACGTAGGGCTGCAGACCATACTTCTGCTGGTTCTCGGGACGCAGAGCAAAGGAGTAGAGAGAGGAAGCACGCAGGTAGACGTCGTAGCTGACGTTACCGCTATTGGCGATGACCATCTCGTTGCCATCCCAAGCGCCATCCTTGGGGGTGGCCTTGATGCCGCTCATGATGCACAGGGGGTTGGCGGTGGCGGCGTCGATGGCCTCGGTGCGGTCGATCCAGTTGAACACCATGGTCAGCAGGTTGTTCTCGTCCACGGTGGCGGAGGTCAGCTCGAAGAAGTCGTTGACCACCTTCAGACCGGAGGCATCCACGATCAGATCCTTATCGAACTGGGCGGTGATGCGCACCTCGGTGCGGACGCTGACACGCTCGGCCAGAGCCAACATATAACCAAAGGCGGAATCGCCCTGGGTGTCGGAGTTGGGCAGCATAAAGACGATGTCAGCCATCTGAGCGGGAATCTCGATGGTGTTCATATCCAGCGCGAAGGTGTAACCCAAGGTCACGCCCTGCGTGGGATCGGTAACGGTGTAGTTGAAGTTATCGGTGGTGGTGGTATTCAGCACCTCACGGATCCAGGCCAGGGTGCGATTACCGGCAGTGGCGTTATCGAAATCGAAGGTGGCCTCGTCCTCGCGGAACATAGAGGCGTTCACCTCGCAATAAGCATCCTCGTTCTCCAGCACGATGGCGAAGACGGTCATCTTACGGGCGCCGGACTCGCCACGAGGAGTGACGTTGAAGCCCTCGAAGATGGCGCGGGGCCACATATCGCCCTCGGCATCGGGATCCTCCTCCAGATAGCCGCAGAAGATGTCGTTCTCGTTCATCTTCACGGGGCTGCCGTTGTAGGTAGCCAGCAGAGGCAGGGCGGTGGTCTTGTCGTAGATCAGGGTCAGAGACTTCTCGGTGAACTCCAAGGTCTCGGGAACCACCACGTGCAGGGTCTTGGTGCCGGCGATCTCGCCATTGACGATGAAGTGGACATCCACGTCGCCGTAGTCGGCGGCGGTGAACACGCCGTTCTCATCGATGGAGCCGATAGCCTCGTCAGAGACGGCCCAATAGGAACCCTCGGGGATCACAGCGGAGGAGCCGATGTTGTTAACACCGATGGCGGTCATCTTCAGCTCGGTGCCGATGGTCAGATACTCGTAATCCGACTCGATGATGGCACGGTCAAACTCCTTAGAGGACTTGGCAGTGGAAACCGCCACCAGGGTGCCGGCCACGCTACGGGCATAGCCGTCAGAGGGACGGTTGACCACCTTGATCTGGTCGCTGCCCTCAGGCTTGGACATATAGGTGGTGGAGCCGCCGCCGTCCAGGTTCACGGCGCGGACACAACCGGCCTCCAGCATGATCTGAGCGATCTCGCGCAGGCTACCGCCGCAGGAGAAGGGCTCCTGACGGCCGTCCAGCACCATCATCACCACAGAGCCGTCGGCCTTGATGCCGATGGCGGTACGGCTGGCGCGGGTGCCATCGGTGGCACCGGAGGCCAGCTCGCCGTCCCACACCAGGAACTTACCGGAGCCGAACAGGCCGATACCCTCGACCACTTCGTCAGCCAGAGCGTCGTACTCGGCCTTGGTGCCGATGACGGCGGAGCCATCCTTCAGGATGCCGAAGAAGGCGTCGCCGTCGATGCCCTTCCACACCTTGCCGTTCATTACCAGCAGACCGGCAGGCTCGCCGGTGGTGGTGTTGAAGCCGTCGCCGTTGGTGGCAACAACGGGAGTGAAGTTCTCCACGTTCTTGTTGTTCTTAACCAGAGCGGCCACCTGATCCTCCACGCGCTGCATACCCCAGCCCTTGGAGGGATCGTTGTCCTTATAGTTGGCCATAATGGTGACGTCGTCGCGGGTCACGTCCACGGTGGCGACGTAGTACACCATCTGCTTGCCGTCGGCAGACATGGCGTAGTTGATATCCTGGGTGATACCGGGAGCCAGCACAGAGGTGGTGGTGGAGAACACGTTGTAGTAACCGTTCTCAGGCTTCTCCTCGTCCTCGTCCTCATCGCCGCTGCCGCTGTCCAGGTTACCCTCGGCGTTATCAAACAGATAATCCGCCAGAGCGTAGCAGCTGGCCTGACGCAGGGCGCTGTAATCGCTGATGCCGCGGTCGGCCTCCAGAATCTGGATACCCACGTTGGTGCGATAGGCGTTGTACAACGCGGTGCGCACCTCCTCACGGGTGGTCAGACCGGGGAAGCGGTTGTTCAGGAAGTAGATGGCACGGTCGGCATCGCTCAGCTCGGGGGTGTAATACTCCTCCATCAGCTGGCTGAAGGTGCCGTTGCCCGCCTCATACTCGTTGACGAAGTAGTAGGCGTCCATATCGCCGTAGAAGTCATCCCAGCCAAAGGCATCGGAGGCGTCCACGCCGAAGCAATTTTCCTTGATGTAAGCGGCCATCTGGTCGATGCTGCCCTGCGGCACGTCAGCGCGTTCGGCGCTGAAATACAGCAGGTCGCACAGGTCGCCGGCCCAGCCGGCCAGGTCGTCCGACTGCACCGCCGCATTGACGTAGGAAATGTTCATGGTACCGGACATATGACCGAAGTCGGCGAGATTGCCATTGGGCAGAGTAAAGTTCTCAATGACAATGTCGCGCAACTCCATCACATTGGTACCGTTTGCAGCATCCTGCTGCGCCACGTACTCGGTGAAGGCGGTGATCTCCTGACCCGCCAACGCCGCCCAGTTACCATCCTGGTAACGCTCGACGCCGGTGCGGATAAAGTTCAGCACCAGTTCACCGGGGTCACGGCTGGACTGAGCAGAAAACTCGTCCGCATAGATCTCCAGTTGCTTCAGATTTGCTAAAAAGTCGGGGTAATTGGTGGTATCGGCAAACACGGACACGGGAACGATGCCCACGACCATCAGAATTGCCAAAACCGTCGCCAGAACTCTGGCGCATGCCTTTTTTAGCATAAGTCCTCTCTCCTTTATATAAAAAATTAGGAACAGATTTATATCAACAGGGTCTCCCCCGTCGGTATCTAAGTTAGTTAGGCGACACCGCCGCGCCGAATTGCTCCAGCGCCACGCGATTGTCCATCGCGGTGGCCAGCAGCCGCTGCCGCACCGCCTCCAGGCCCTCCCGATCCGCCAGCACACGGCACAGCGTCTCGTCGATGGCGGCCTGGTCGTTGTCGCAGACCCAACCGGCCTGCGCCTCGGTCACCATCTCCTTGGTGGAGATGATCTCAGTGCTGAGTATCGGCACACCCAAGCAGCGCGCCTCCTCAATCACCATCGGCGCCGCCTCGTGATAGGAGGTCAGCAGCATCAGGTCGGCCTGTTTGATATAAGGATAGGGGTTGCCCATCTCCCCGTGGAAGATGACGGCGTCGCTGACCGCCAACTCCTCCGCCAGCCGTTGCAGCGAGCCGCGCTCCGGGCCGTCGCCCACGACGTGGAGCACCAGCGGGTGTCCCGCCGCCCGTGCCGTGGCCACACTGCGGATGGCGCGGTCGATGCCCTTGCGGGGGGTCATACGGGCCACCGTCACCGCGTGGATGGCGTTGGGGGCGTAGGTCACGTCCTCCGCCTCGGCCAGGCGACGAATCTCGTCGTAGCGGTGGCAGTTGCGTACCGCCACACAGTGGTCCGCCAACTCGGGCAGCGCCGCCACAAAGGCGCGTCGGCAACCCTCGGAGCAGGCGGCAATGATATCGAATTGCGCCACCGCCCGATCGTTCTCGGGATAGTGGGAACCGCTGCGGTCGTAGTCACTGTGGAGAAACAGCACCTTGCGCTTCGCATCGGTGCAATACAGTACGTAATCCTGCGCGCCGCCGTACAGCAACTCTTTGGGCCCGTTATTCAGGAAGGATATGGCGCAATCGTAATGCCCACGCACAGGCTGGCGCTTGCGCATCAGCCGCACCGCGGCGTCACGACCAAAGAAGCGGCAGATCACCGCCAGGCAGGTACGCTTGATGGCGTCGGTGCCGGTGTACTCGCTCTGGCTCTTGCCAAACAGACGGAAGGGACCGGTCTCCTCCACCACCTCGATGGCGGGCGGCAGTTCGTCCAGATACGCCCCCGTCTTAGAGAATAGCAGCAGGGTCACGTGGTATTCTGTCGGATCCAGCGACCACAGGAGATTGCACAGGCTCTTCTGCACGCCGCCGACCTTCATATTGTTATTGACGATGAGTAGCTTTTTCATAGCTCTTGTGGGTACGGGGTCAATCGCTTCCCACCGCGGACGCCGGCATACACCAGCCGAAGCCGCCGCCATACGCCCAGATCGGTCTGCCGCTTAAAGCAGATGGCAAAATACAACGCCATCACGTAGGCCGTGCGGGGGAACAGATGCCGTACCAGCACCCCTTTGTCATAGAAATATTTGTCGTTGTAGCCCACAAACCAGGAGGAACGATCCTTACAACAGGTTCCCAGTACGTAGGGGTGGGCGTAGATGCGTAAATCGTTGTCCAAACAACTCTTGATAAACAAACTGTCCTCGCCGGCGCTGAAGGGGCAGCCGCCGCCGAAGGATTCGTGGAATCGGACACCCGCCCGCTGCAACGCATCCCGTCGGATGGCGATGCGGTAGGTGCCGTATTTCATGGCGTTCCACACACGGATGCGGTGGAAATCTTCGCGGCGGGTCTCAAACACCTGCCCGTCGCGGACCATATCCATACCGAAGATGATCACGTCCGCCTGCGGAGTCTCCGCAAAGGCCTTCAACACCTCGGTAGGCATATCGTCGCGGTAGGTGACGTCGTCGTCCGCCAGCAGGAGGATGTCGCCGTCGGCGGCCGCGAGGCCGATGTTGCGGTTGCGTCCCACGCCGCGGGTGGCGGTGGTGATCATCCGCCACGTGCCATAGGCGGTATCGTGGGAGACGTCCTCCTCTCGGTCAGCCTGATTGGCAATCACCGCGTCGCAACGGATATTCATTTGCTCGGCGACAGACACGTCCTCGCGGTGCATAGTCACCGCCAAAACCTGTAGCCTCATCAGACTCACCTCTCATCGGATACTGCGGGTATACACCTCAAAGGTCATCCCGTCGCGGTAATCCGCGTACTCTTCATAGCTATGCTCGGTATCCACCAAGATGCAGTGCTCCTTGCACACCCGCTCCTCGGGCGGCGGCAACTGCATATAGTCGCCGTACAACCGCCGCAGGCAGTCGTCGTAGTCTGCGGGAGCGGGATAGGTGCTGCCCGCAAAAGCTACCTCGCACCGCCGGGTCAGATAGTGGCGGGGAATCACGTTCTTATCGTACTTACGGGCGCCCGCCAGGAAGGTGTGCACCACCTCCCCCTCTGTCCTGCCCCGCTGCACCAGCCGCAGAAACGGCCGCTGCGGAAGCAGGCGGCAGACCGCCATCATCGCCTTCTTGGCGACGCTGTCGGTGTCGTAGCCGCGGCGATCCAGCGCCTTGGCAATCACCACCTTGGACGCGGCGAACTGCATCCGCCGCCCCATCTCACTCCCCCGCGCGTTGTCGCAGGGGAAGATATCGATGTAGATGCCCTGATGCATCTGCGGATCCTTGGGGTGGATCTTCTCCAAGCAGGTGGTACCATTCAGCCGCAATTTGGAGAAGAACAGCGGCCAATGTTCCGAAAATTCTTGTTGTAAATAAAAGACGTCGGTGTCCAGCACCGCGGGCGCCTCCGCCAGAAAGCGGCGATAATCCTCCCGCAGCATCAGCACGTCCAGATCGTCGTCCCAGGGGATAAATCCCTCGTGCCGCACGGCACCCAGCAGGGTTCCGGCGTACAACACGTAGGGGATATCCAGTGCCCGGCACACCCGATCGAACTCGACCAGCAGCCGTGTCAACGCCGCCTGGTGCTCTTGGAGCGTGGAGCATCGTCGATTGTTGTCACTCATTCGTTTCATCCCTTGTGCTTCTTGCCGTATTTTTTGATGCCGCTGACGGCGTAGCCAATGAAGGAAATCACCGATTTCCACAGCGGCAGGTGCAGGTGGCGGCGATAGATGCGCCAGCGCTGGCGGGCGCCGTTCTTCTTATCAAAGGAGCGGCCGCCGCTGAGCATACGCCACGCGGTCAGCACCTGTGCCGAACCCACGGCGCGGCCGCCGTCACGGAGGATATCCAGCCACAGGCAATAATCCTCGTGGTAAAAACCCGTCGGAAAACGGTATCGCCGCGCCGCCTGCGGGGAAAGCAGGACGGCAGAACAACCAATCACGTTCTCCCGCAGCATACGATTGAAATCGGTGTGCTCCGGCACGAGATAAGGTTGACGGCAGGGGCGACTGTCGGCGTCGATGATGGCGTAGGAGGTGTAGACGATGTCCGCGCCGGTCTCAACGGCCAGCGCCACCTGAGTCGCCAACTTCGCGGGATGCCACCAATCGTCACTGTCCAGGAAGGCGACGTAGCCGTCCTCGCACAGTTCCAGCCCCCGATTGCGGGTGCGAGCGGCGCCCATATTCGCGTCGTTGCACAGTAGGGTGATGCGGGGATCCTGCTGAGCCAGGTTGCGTACGATCTGCACCGTGTCGTCGGCAGAGCCGTCGTCCAGCACCAGCAGCCGCCAGGCGGGGTAGGTCTGATCCATCACCGAGCGAATCGCCTCTTCGATATACGCCGCGGCGTTGTAGGCCGGCATAATCACCGACACCGGTGTCTTATGGTCCGTCACAGAGCTCATACACAATCCCCCATTCCTCAAAAATCAATAGAGTCGCGCATCCTCCGGCGCCTGTTGGCCGTGCATATACCGCACCGCCATACACACGAAGATGGGCAACAGGTAAAATTCGTCAAAGAACAGATAATCCAGCGCCACCCAGGGTCCGATGGTACCGATCAGCACCAAGACCAACTGCACCATCTGATGGCGGCGCAGGGTGGCACCGTCCAGCAGCGTGCGGATGTAGAACACCATCCACGCCACCATCATCCCGAAACCCAGCACACCCAGCTGGAAGACACTCTCCAGCAGCGTATTGTGGGGCGGCTTCTCGCCCAGGATGATATCGGTGTAGCCGTGACCAAACAGCAGCAGACGGACGTCGCCGAGCATCGCCTCAATATAGCGGCCCCACACCTCGGTGCGGCCGGTGGTCAAGTCGGAGAGGTTGGCGTTCTGTCCAAAGCGGGAGAACACCGTATCCAGCAAATCCGTAAACACGGTGGAAGAGAGCAGGAACACCGCCGCCACCGCCAGGGTGACGATCATCGTCACCTTAACCGACATCCGACCCCGTTGCAGCAGCAGCGCCGCCAGCCACATCAGCAGCAGACACGCGCTGATCAGCACGAAGGATTTGGACACCGACATCAGGCCGCAATACAGCAGCAGGCACACCAGCGGCACCATCACCAGCAGGCGACTGCGCTTGTGATTATCCAACTGCAACACCAGCAGGCCGCTCAAGGCGGTGGTGATATGACAGGCGTAGAAGTTGGGGTCGCCGTTGTAGCCGGAGCGGCGAATCATACCCAGCGACGTATTCACGTCGATGTAGCGATTGATGGTGGGAAACACCGTCAGAAACTGCGCCGTCACCGCCGCCAGGCAGATGCCCAGCGCGAAGCAAAGCGTCAGCCAATAAAAGTCGTAATCCTCATCCATCTCGCGGGTGAGGAAAGGGGCCAGCATCAGGGTGATGGCGAACAGGATATAGGAATTGTCCATCTCATATCCATACGCCGTCTTGACGATCAGCGTCAGACCCACCAGCAGCAATCCCGGTATCAGGTGCAACACCTTAATCTGTCGGCTGCCGGTGACGGTGTAGATGCCGTAAACCAGCAGCAGCGCCACGGTGAAAAACGATATGGTGCCGGGGCGCATCTTCAACAGCGGTGCAAAGGGCAGAAAGAACAGAATCACCGGCATCGCCGTGTTCTTGATCGCCGCCCAGACCACCAACGCCAGGAACGCCGCCAAGCAGGGCAGTAGCAACACTGTAGCGTTCAGCGTCTGCGCCGCCAGCAGCCACAGCGCCTCAAGGAAGCAGGCGCTCAGCAATAGCGTTTTTGTACGAATGGTTATCATAACGTATTAGTCCTCATTTCACGCCTTCGCAGCAGAAGACCACCTTGATGGTCTCCAGCACGATACGCAGATCCAATCCCGCCGACCGGGACTTGATATAGTCCACGTCGTACAGAATCTTCTCCTCAGGCTTCAGGAAATAGCCACCACGCACCTGAGCCAAGCCGGTGAGACCGGGCTTCACCTTCAGTCGCTGGCGAAAGCCGTGGATGTACTGCTCGAATCGGTCGTAATACTCGGGGCGCTCGGGGCGGGGACCCACCACGCTCATATCGCCGGTCAGGATGCACCACAGCTGAGGCAGCTCGTCCAGATGGGTCTTGCGCAGCAGGCGCCCCAGCGGGGTGATGCGGGGGTCGTCGTCACCCAACGACCAGCGCATACCGTCCGCCTCCGCGTCCTGACGCATGGTGCGGAATTTGATAATGTTGATAGGCTTGCCGTCCAGACCCAGGCGAGCCTGGTAGTACAGCGCAGGGCCCTTGGAGGTCACCTTCACCAAAATAGCGATGACCAGCATCGGCACCGCCAGCATCAGCAGAAACGTCAGCGCAAAGACGACGTCGAAGAATCGCTTCAGGAAGGTGTAGCCCGGCTTGGCTGGAATATCGCCCAAGTCCTCTACAAAATATTCTTGGTCACTGGCGTAGGGGAGAATCACCGTGACGTTTTCCGTCTCTTGTCTTTGACCCATGGTCACAAGTCACACTTCTCTCTATGTATCGTTATCCGCCTCACTCAGCGGGCTCGTAAAAGCAATCAATCACAATCTCCATCAGAGATTCGGTATCGGGATAGAACTCCATAAACTGCTCGCCCTCAATCGAGGTGCCCTCGATGGAGAGGATGCTGTTCAGCGGCTGATCCGCAAAGCGGCTCATCAGGCTCTCCAGCTTGTTGCCGGAGCAATCCGACACCATATAATCGGTCAGCGCCAGCGCCGCCGCGGACACAAAACCGTCCTGACTCTGCATACACTGGTGAGAGCGCTGATACAGCGCCGACAGATACTGCTTCTGTCTGGCCATACGGTGCAGGTTGCTGGGATCCTCCAACCCCTTACGGGCGCGGACGTAGGTCCGCGCCTGCTGGCCCATCAGCGTCACCGTCTGCCCCTGCTGCATCGCGGGGTCGGTGGCAGAAAAGTCGTCCAGCATCTCCAGCGTCACACCACCCACCAGGTCGTTGAGCACCGGCACGGCGTCCATGGTCACCGACAGATAGTGATTCACCGGCACGCCCAGCAGACCGGACACCGCGTTGGCGACGTTGCGGCAGCTGACCTCACGGCCGTTGCCGTAGGTGTGGGAGAGGGCGATCTGCTGCTGCACCGTGTCGATGCGGTCACCGGACACGCCCAACACGTTCACGTCGGTGATGGTGTCACGGTTGATGTGGATGCCGGTGCAGGTGTCGTTCTTGGTATCCATCACCATCAGCAGCAGGAAATCCGCCTGCTTGTTATTGCTGTAAGAATCCGGCTCGGTGCCGGCGTAGGTATCCAGACCCAGGATCAGCAGCGTCTCCACCCCGTCCCGCAGGATGTAATCCTGCCCGTCGTAGGTGAGCATCTCCTCCTCCGGCGCGCCGCTCAGCAGGCGGCGGCCGCGATACCGCTCCGCCACACTGAGTCCAAACATCACCGTAGAAAACAACAGCACGATTGCCAGGAGCACGGTGATAATCTTCATCATCGTTTTACGGGTATCCATACGTTGTTCGTTTCCGTTCATAGGTTTCGTTCCTTTCAGCGGAATTCTTAATCAGGGCTACCGGATCAGCGCATCCGATTGCTACGGACAGAAATGCGGCTGTTGCGGGCGTGGCCGCGGTTGCGGGTGGCGGCGTAGGTGTACTTCTTCGCCGAGGGCTCGGTGAGGTCGGGCACCTGCGCCAGGATGGGATAGCCGAAGGTGCGGATGACGTATTCCTCATCGTGGACGGTGTTGTCCATCAGGGCGAGGATAATCAGCACCACAACAGACAGAATCAGACCCACGGCGAAGCCTACCGCGGTATACAAGGTGATGCTGGGTGCCACCTTCTCAGTGTCCACGACGGCGGAGTCCACCACCTCCATGGAGGCACCCTCGATGACCTCAGCCACACGCTGGGGCAGCACCACCGCAATGCCGTTGGCGATGCGGGCCGCCTCGTGGGGGTCGCGGCAGGTGACGGTCACCTGCATCACCTCGGTGTTGTCCACCGAGTCGGAGTCGATCATATCGTAGATGTCGTCCCAAGTATAATCCACCTTGGTCTCGTCGATCAGACGCTCCAGGGTGGTGCGGTTCTTCAGCAGCACCGTGTAGGTCTTGGCCAGGCTCTGGGCGGCGGTCAGCTCGGAGGAGCTGATGCTGAAGCCCAGGTCACCCACGTTGAAGGAGCTGTTATTCACGTACAGCATAATCGACGCGGAATAGGTGGGCTTGATGAAGAAGGCCGCCAGCATAAAGCCCAGCACGGCAATCACCACGCCGGACACCGCCACCGCCCAAATATTCTTCCAAACCACCTTCACCACGTGGGCAAGGTCCACTACGTAATAATCGCGGGAAGTTTTCTCGTTCTTGTCCATTTTTCTTCTCCTTTGTCACTGAGATATCTTGAATATACGAATTTACTCTAATGTTTCGCGTTGCGTGCGCATACGCGCGCATATTATTATACATATTATATAGAATAGCACTTTACGCCGTGTTTTGCAACCCCTTTTTCGGAAAAAGACGGCTTTTCGGCGGGTATTTTTCGCGTTTTTCGCGCCGCATCGACACCCCTCGCGCAAAAGCGGCAAGACTCCCTGTTTTGCCACGAAAACAACACCCCGAAACGCAAAAATATGTGTATTGTTAAAATTTAGACTTGAATTTTTAAACGGATTGTGCTACAATCACATTAGATATATCGTGTGGTACTGTACCCGCGTGTATTTTGCACTCAAAATCCCATTCAAGAGAGGAGGAAACGGCGTGAGTCGACATATGTCTGTGGGCCCCTTCGGTGCCAAGGCCGGCGGCGGCATCAACGACGTTAAAAACACGCTGCACAAGAATCTGGAGTTCACCGCTCTGGAGCAGTATAAATTGATTCGTGCCAACCTGGATTTCACCCTCCCCGAGAATGAGAAGTGCCCCATCATCGGTGTGACCAGTTCTATGCGCGGCGAGGGCAAGAGCACCACGGCGGTGAATCTGGCCTATGTCTGCGCCGAGAAGGGTAGCAAGGTGCTGCTCATCGACGGCGACCTGCGCATCCCCTCCATTTCCAAGAAGTTGCAGATCAGCAGCGCCCCCGGCCTGGCCGACCTGCTGCGCGGCAAGAACAAAGAGTCCTTTGGCTTCCGCAACTATCTGCTGGACAACTGGTTCATCCTCCCCGCCGGCGACATCCCCCCCAACCCCTCCGAGTTGCTGGGCTCCGGCCGTATGGAGAACGTACTCAACCAACTGCGCGAGCTTTTCGATTGCATCATCATTGACCTTCCGCCGGTCAACATCGTGTCCGACGCCGTCGCCATCTCCAAGCTGATCTCCGGTATGATCGTGGTCATCCGCGAGGACTACACCGAGAAAAAGGAACTGGAGAAGTGCTTCCGTCAGCTGAAGCTGTCCAACGTCAACGTGCTGGGCTGCGTCATGAACGGCGCCAAGTCCGGCAACAGCACCTACGGCAAGTACGGTAAGTATCGTCAATACAAATACTACCACACGGAGCAGGACGCCGAATGATCGACTGGCACAGTCACGTGCTGCCCGCCATGGACGACGGCAGCCACAACCCGGCGGAAAGCCTACAGATGTTGCAAGCGCAAGCGGCGCAGGGGATCACCACGGTGATCGCCACCCCCCACTTCTACGCCAACGACGAATCGGTGGATTCCTTCCTGGCGCGACGCGATAGCGCCGCCGCCCGGCTGCGCGAGCAGTTGCCGGAGGATGGGGTGCCCACCCTCCTGCTGGGCGCCGAGGTGCGGTATTACCCCGGCATCAGCCGTATGGAGGGCCTCACCTCCCTGTGCATCGAGGGCACTCGATTGCTGCTGCTGGAGATGCCCTTTTCCCACTGGACCGACAGTATGGTCCGCGAACTGATCGAACTATCGGGCAAGGATGGCATCTGTCTGGTGCTGGCCCACATCGACCGCTATCTCTCCCAACAGAGTCGGGCGGTCTGGGACACCTTGCTGGATAACGGCGTGTTGATGCAGGCCAACGCCTCCTTCTTCACCGCCTTCTCCACCCGGCGCAAGGCGCTGACCCTACTGGACGGGGGTTACGTCCATCTGCTCGGCTCCGACTGCCACAATATGACCTCCCGCCCCCCGAAGATCGGTGCGGCGCTGGACGGCATACGGCGGCGATGCGGCGCCGACTATCTCATGCAAATAAACGAGTATGGTTACTCGCTGTTTGATACACACAACTATTCAGTACAAGAGAGGAAGATCTGATTATGAAAAAAGTATTTGCTGTTGCCCTGGCTATCGTGTTGACGCTGGCTCTGAGCGTGACCGTCTGCGCCGCCCCCGGCCAGTTCGTCAAGAGCCCCTCCATCAACCGCGTTCCCACCATCATCTCCTATGAGCGTGGCAATGCGGACTGCACCGCTGAGTTGATTTGCACTCCTTACAGCGAGCGATTCACTCTGCCCGCCGACCTGAAGACCCTGATCGAGAAGGCTTACGACGACATCGCCTCCTCTAAGGATCTGACCACCCTGAACGCCGATCTGGCTGCCGTGGCTGCCGCTATGGAGATCGCCGGCGCCGACCTGAAGGTCAGCGACCTGTTCGACATCCGCTATGAGGGCTGCGCCGACCACGACGAGACCCACACCTTCACCATCACCCTGGGCGCCGACACCCTGCACCGCTTTGTGGCTCTGATGCACATGAACCACGACGCCGAGTGGGAACAGGTTAAGGATGCTAAGGTTGTCAACGGTGGCGAGGCTCTGACCTTCACCGCCAGCGACCTGTCCCCCTTCGCCATCGTGGTGGACACCAGCGACGCCGAGGGCGATTCTCCCCAGACCGGTTTTGATAGCAACAACATCGCCGTCTACGGCGCTCTGATGGTTGCCTCTGCTCTGGCCGTGGTTGTCCTGGTCGTCAAGAGCAAGAAGTTCGCCTAATTGTGACTGATTGCTGAATTGTTAATAAATAAAACCCCCTGTTGCAATCTCTGCAACAGGGGGTTTCTTTTGTCTTATTTTGCCTGCGGAGAGGATTATTCCTCTTCCGTCCAGGGGATGACGGGCTTGTTCTTATACCGCTTCTTGAAGATCTTGCGGCGGAACAGGAAGGCGGTGTACACCATCCACAGCACGAAGAACAGGCAGCAGGCGATGATGGCGTTCTGCAACGACAGACCCGCAAAGTTCAGCATCAGCAGCAGCGGGGCAATCATCACCATAGCGGGGAAGTTGGAGAGAATGTACAGGCTGGAGGTGGGGGTCACCAGGTTGGGGTCGATCTCCTTGGTCAGGATCATACCGTTGGACGCGGTACCGGTCAGGGTGCCGAAGCACATCAGGAAGAACTCGTGCTCAAAGCCCTTGAAGCACTCCTTGGCCACCAGGCGGATATACACGTAGGTCACCAGCATACCCACCAGGCTGAGGATGACGATGGGCAGGATGTAATTCTTGATATCGTCGATCTCGATAGCGGTGACGCCCGCCACAATCATCAGGTCAAAGGCAAAGCCGGAAATGCGATCCATCTGGTAGTTGTTGATGTACTCGCGGTGCATCAACTTGCCCTTGTGCAGGTGCTTGACCACAAAACGGATGAGCATCGCCGCCAGCGACGCCCACAGGAAGTTGAAGCCCCAGGCGATGCTGTTGGTGAAATCCGACAGAGAACCCAGCAGGAACATAAAGCCGAAGGACAGCGCATAGGCCAGCGCCACAAAGCCAACCTGCAAGGTGAACTTATCCACCGACTCGTTGTCGGGAATCTCCTCGCGGCCGGACTCAGACACCTCAGGGATCATAGACACCGGCTCGCTCTGACGCACCTGCAGGTCGCCCCGCTTGCGGTGGACGTTGATGTACAAAACACCAACCACCGATGCCACCACAAAGCCGATGGAGGCCAGCGACAGACCGAAGCTGCCGTTGCCCGCGAATTGGGTGGCGGCCACGTTGGTGAAGTTGATGTCCCAACTCAGGGCATTGCCGGGCCCCTGGCCAAAGGCCAGCGGCAGAATCAGACCGCAGACGTAGGACACGATCATCGAACCGTAACGGGTCAGGAAGAACATACCGATGGTGATGCCCAGACCCACACAGGCTTGCAGCATATAGGTGCCGCCCTGCAGCGCGCCGAATTCCAGCACCTGAGCGGGGCGGGTCTTGTGGGCGCTCTTCTCGGTCTTCAGCGACATAGCGGCAAATCCGATGGCCAAGCAGTGATAGGTGATCACCTGCATCAGGCGGTTATCCACCATCGCCACGCCGAACTGCTTGACAATCCAGTTGACCGCCAGCAGAAGCGTGCCGCCCAGCAGCGCCGAGGGCACCAAGCACTTGCGGAACAGCGGAATGGTGCGCCGCAGAATGTTGCCCAGCAGCAAGAATAGTAGCAGCAGACCCAGCTGAATCATAAACGCCCAAACGGCGTCGTAAT
Organism: Acutalibacteraceae bacterium; assembly: GCA_045660625.1. Taxonomy (GTDB): domain Bacteria; phylum Bacillota; class Clostridia; order Oscillospirales; family Acutalibacteraceae; genus UBA5905. The sequence goes on along the minus strand of JAZREF010000075.1, from coordinate 6,570 downwards.
TCGCCATGGTAAAATCCCAACTAGTTGCTTGATCCATACAAATCCTCCCTTTCGGTAGACGATTGATGGTAACATTATACTATAAAACCAATTATTTGTCAATAAAACCAAAAAAAGGCACCCGCCTCACGGCAGGTGCCTTTGCTCCATTATTGGGCGATGTTGCGGGCCACGTGGACGCCGCTGGCGGAGGCGTGGGACAGCGAGTGAGTGATGCCGCTGCCATCGCCGATGATGTACAGACCGGGATAGCAGCACTCCAGATTCTCGTTGACCTCCACTTCCATATTGTAGAATTTCACTTCCACACCATACAGCAGGGTGTCGTCGTTGGCGGTGCCGGGGGCCACCTTGTCCAGGGCGTAGAGCATCTCGATGATGCCATCCAGCAGACGCTTGGGCAGGACCAAGCCCAGGTCGCCGGGGGTCGCCTGCAGGGTGGGGGTGATGAAGGCCTCCTCGATGCGCTTCTCGGTGGAGCGCTGACCGCGAATCAGGTCGCCGAAGCGCTGGACGATGACGCCGCCGCCCAGCATATTGCTCAGGCGAGCGATGGACTCGCCGTAGCCGTTGGAATCCTCAAAGGGAGCGGTGAAGTGCTTGGCCACCAGCAGGGCGAAGTTGGTGTTCTCGGTCTGCTTGGCGGGGTCCTCATAGCTGTGACCATTGACGGTGATGATGCCGTTGGTGTTCTCGTTGACCACCGCGCCCTTGGGGTTCATGCAGAAGGTGCGCACCTTATCGCCGTAGGTCTCGGTGCGGTAGACGATCTTACTCTCGTACAGTTCGTCGGTCAGGTGGGCGAACACCGCGGCGGGCAACTCCACGCGCACGCCGATATCCACGCGGTTGGACTTGGTGGGAATGGCCAGCTCCTTGCACACACGCTCCATCCACTTACTGCCGATGCGGCCGACGGAGACAATGCACTTGTCGCAGGTATACTCACCCTTGTCGCACTCCACGGCATAGCCGCCGTCCAACTTCTTCACCGTCTGCACGGGGGTGTCGAAGTAAAAGTCCACCTTGTCCTTCAGGTCGGCGTACAGATTCTCCAGCACCACGTAGTTGATGTCGGTGCCCAGATGGCGCACCGAGGCGTCCAGCAGGTGCAGGTCGTTCTGGATGCACACCGTCTTGAATCGGCTGCCGGCGGTGGTGTACAGCTTGGTACCCTCGCCGCCGTATTTGAGGTTGATGTCGTCCACGTAGCGCATCAGGTCCAGCGCCTGCTTCTTGCCGATGTACTCGTACAGGGTGCCGCCGAAATCGTTGGTGATGTTGTATTTGCCGTCGGAGAAGGCACCTGCGCCGCCGAAACCGCTCATAATGGAGCAGCTCTTACAGCCGATGCAGGTCTTAATCTTGTCGCCGTCAATGGGGCAATGGCGCTTCTTCAGCTCGTGGCCGGCCTCGAACACCGCCACCTTGAGGGCGGCATTCTTCTGCATCAGCTCGTAGGCGGCGAAGATGCCGCCGGGGCCTGCGCCGATAATAATCACGTCGTATTTCATATATGTATCCTCCTTTAGGAGTAATTCTCAGTCCAATATAGTATTATACCACACTTTTCGCAAAATGCAAATAAGATTTTTCGTCGCCCGTTTTCGGCGGCAGCCGTTTACATTCGCCGCCACCTGTGCTATAATAGCCCCATCTTGACGAAAGGAGGAGTCCGCCGTGCCGAAACAAAAGCAATCCCTCATCTATGGCCCGATTTGGAAGTCGCTGCTGTTGTTTGCGATGCCCGTCTTCCTCAGCAACCTCTTCCAGCAGCTGTACAACGCCTTCGACGCCTGGTGCGTGGGCAATTTCATCAACGACAACGCCCTGGCGGCGGTCAGCTCCTCCGGCAGTCTGATTTTTATGTTCGTCAGCTTCTTCAACGGCCTGGCGATGGGGGCCGGCGTGGTCATCGCCCGCACCTACGGCGCCAAGGAGTACGACGTGATGCGCAAGACCATCCACACCGCCATCGCCTTTGGCCTGGTGGCGGGCGCGGTGCTCACCGCACTGGGCGTGGGCTTCACCCCCACCGTCCTGCAGTGGATGGGCACCCCCGGCGAGGTACTTCCCCAGTCGATTGAGTACTTCCGCTTTTACTTCCTGGGTGCCATCTTCACGGTGATGTACAATATGTTCGTGGGCATCTTCCACGCCGTAGGCGACAGCCGCCACCCCTTCTACTATCTCATCATCTCCACCGCCATCAACGTGGTGCTGGACCTGGTGTTTGTGGCAGGCTTCGGCTGGGGCGTCGGCTCCGCCGCCTTTGCCACCACCATCTCCCAGGGCGTCAGCGCCCTGCTCTGCTTCATACACATTCTGCGGGTGGACGCCCCCTATCGGGTCACCTTCCGCCACATCCGATTCCACCGCGACCGCCTGTGGGAGATTGTCCGCTACGGTTTCCCCTCCGGCGTACAGAACAGCGTCATCTCCATCGCCAACGTGGTGGTGCAGGCCAACATTAATGACTTTGGCAAGGAGGCTATGGCGGGCTGCGGCTCCTACTCCAAGATGGAGGGCTTCGCCTTCCTGCCGGTCACCTGCTTCAGCCAGGCGCTGGCCACCTTTGTGGGGCAGAATCTGGGCGCCGGCAAGCACAAGCGGGTGAAGAAGGGTGTGGCCTTCGGCACTCTGTGCAGTTGTGCTATGGCGGAGGGCGTGGGCCTGCTCTGCTACCTCTTCGCCCCCGCCCTCATCCGCTTTTTCGGCGCATCGGACAAGGCGGTGGGCTTCGGTGCGGAGCATATGCGCGTCATCTGCCTGTTCTATTGCCTGATGGCCTTCTCCCATTGCATTGCAGGCGTACTCCGCGGCGCGGGCAAGGCCTCGGTGCCAATGTTTGTGATGCTGGGGTGCTGGTGCGTATTCCGCGTCAGCTACATCACAGTGGCGGTGGATATCGTCCACCGGCTGACCACCGTCTCCTGGGCCTATCCCCTCTCTTGGACGCTCAGCAGCATCATTTTCCTCGTCTATTTCCTCAAGGCGGATTGGATCCACACCTTTGATAAGCAAAAAGAAAAGCAAAAGGCTTGACCGCATCGGTCAAGCCTTTCTCGTTAGAACAAAGTGGTTATCCAATAAATAACCCCGTAAACAACACTCGCCACCGTACCATACACAATCACCGGCCCCGCAATGGTAAACATCTTCGCTCCCACACCGAGAATAAAGCCCTCGCTTTTAAACTCAATCGCAGGGCTGACCACCGCATTGGCAAAACCCGTAATCGGCACCAGTGTCCCCGCCCCTGCGTGCTTGGCGACATTGTCGAACACCTGCGCCACCGTCAGGATGGCGGATAGCAGAATCAGCGAGCAGGAGGTGAGGGTGCGCGCCATCTGCAGCTCCATCCCTGCCCCCACCAACAGTTGGCACTCCGCCTCCCCCGCGGCACACAAAAAGCCGCCCACCATAAACGCCCACAGGCAATTTTTGCCCTTTGGCGAGGGCGGCGACGCCTTCTTCACCATCTGCTGATACTGCGCCTTGGTCGGTTTCATCCCTATCACTCCTTACAGCGCATAGCCTACCCAAAAACACGCAAAAAATGCCTGTGGCGATCGCCACAGGCATTTTTATCTCTTTAAAACTTCACGTACACGGTGCGGATCGCCCAGGCGGGCATCTCCACCGCCACCGCATTACCCTCTACGGGCAACTCTACGGGATGGCACTCCTCCAGGTTGACCAGCGCCGCCTCAGTGGGGGCACGATCAAAGGTGAGAGTGGCCACCTCGGGGGTGTCGCTGAGGTTGACCAGGCGGTACACCAGTCCCTCGCCGTCCTCCGCCACCTTCAGGGTGCTGAAGACGGTGTTTTCGCCGTCCAAACGGTAGAAACTACGCTGTTCCACCGCCTCGTCCTGCCAGGTGCGATCATCGCAATACCGTACCCCTGCGGTGAAGGCGTCCAAACGGCGCTGAATGTCCGCATCCTTATCCTCTGCGGTCAGGGGCAATAAGCCGAACTTAAACGTCGACTCGCCTTGCATCTGTCCGTCCTCCGACACGTAGCCGTTGACGGCGGAGGAGAAGCAACGCAACAGCGTCACCGCCAGCAGTCCCTCGGCACCCTCAAAGGCGCCGACTTCGTGCAAACCGCCGCCGCTGACAAAGCAGAGACCACGCTTGCCGTCCCGCTTGTAGGCAAAGCCGCTCATGGGCTTTTCGTGCTTCTCCTTCTCCTCGTAGGCGAAGGTGTCGCGGTTCACCGCCACGTTACGCTCGGCGACGTAGAAGGCTTGCGACGCGCGGTAGGTGGCGGCGTCCACGCCGGTGGGCATCATCAGCCGCAGGCGGTGATCGCGGGCGGTGTTGTCCACCGTCAGCTCCACCTCAACCATGGGGCTGGACTTGGTCAAACTCACGTTTGCGACCATTGTAAGCGCTTTCAACTCCGTATTTCTACGCAAATCGTAGTTGCGCTCGTGGTACTTTTGCATATCCGCAGGCACCCACATCTCGCTGACAATCGTGAAGGTGCACTTCGCCGCCGCATCGCAGGTCAGCGACACACTCTTCACCTGTGCCGACAGACACACACGGTCTGCCGCAGGGCGGGCGTGCATATAGCCGTCGCCCAGCTCGCCGTCATCGGCGAAAGAGAGCTGGCGGTCGTACGTCTCCCCCGTCCGTTTGTCGGTGATGGCAATAGTACCATCGGCAGGGTTCACCGCCAAGGCAACAAACTCGTTTTCGGCGGTGTACGTTCCCGTCCGCAGACTGCCCACGGGACGGACGTAGCCGTCATAGGGCACCACCCGATACTCCGCCACACCGCCGGCAGGCAGGTCGGCCTCAAACACAATGCGGTGGCGGTCGAAACTGTCCTGCTCACCGCAGCGAATCATACTCTTGCCCCGATTGACGCCGATGACCTTGTACGGCACTTCCTTGCCGTCCTTATCCATCAGTTTGAAAGCGTTAATCTGCTCATAGCCAAAGGGTTCCGCCCACTTTTGCTTCCAGCGGCGGTCGAAGTAGAGTTCTACCTCCACCGTCTCCCGACGGACAAAGGGCAGAGAATTAAACACCGTCAGGTAGAAATGCTCGCCGCCCAGCGTGCCCGAGAAGCGGCTGATATTCTGCATACCGTATTCCTGAATGTTGTGGCAAATCTGATCCACCTGATCGTAGCGATAGTGCATATCGCGGTGGGTGTGGTCGGGGGAGCAGCCACAGATGGAGTCGTGGGGCTGATTTTGAATAAGGTATTTATAGGCCAGGTCGTAGAAGTTCTTGCGCACCGGCTTTTTGCCCGTCAGACGGCTCACCGCCGTGATGGGGCCCGACCACTTCTCCATCTTCACCTGTCCGTCGTCGTTGCGCTTTTTGAGGTCATAGCGGCTGGACAGGACGTTGGCGAGAATGCGAGAAAAATCGCCGCGCTTGGGATTGGGGCTGTACAATTCCCCCTTCACCACCGGCATCTGCCCGCGATACTCAGCCAGCAGCGGCAGAATCTCGTCGGGAGAGGCGATGACCACCTCGCACTCGGGGTAGAGGCGCTCCAGTCTCTTTTTGGTATCCAAGATGGTGCGGGCGTGGAGTTCTTTGTGATCCTGTCCGTCCACGAACATTAGGACGGGGATATCGGTGCGTTTCCGCTCGCCCTCTACGAATTTGCGCAGGTTCTCGTCCCACTCTTCATTCGTCGGCGGCTCACGCCAGCGGTCAAAGCAGTGGATCCGCACCCAAAACTCGCCGTAGCCAAACCAGTCAGGCAACTTAAAGGTCACCACCTGCGACCCATCCGGCGCCTCCCACACAAAGTGCATGGGCGCCTGTCCCTCGGTGATGCCACGTCCCAGTAGGGCGCCCTCGCAGTCAAAGCCCTTAAAAATCTGCGGCATCTGCGCCGTGTGTCCGAAGATATCGCACACGTAGCCGTACCGCATAGGCTCGACACCGTAGGATTTGGCGATGGCGGTGCCAATCTGCAGGTTACGGATGTGGCTCTCGCCGCTGGGCAGGTAGGCGTCGGGCATCACGTACCAGGGCCCCACCTTAATACGACCCTCTTGCATCAATTTGACCAGTCGCTCTCGCTGGTCGGGTGCAGCCTCCAGGAAATCCTCCAGCACGATGGTCTGCCCGTCAAAGGTGAAGGCTCCAAACTCAGGATGCACCTCCAACTTATCCATAGCGTCCTCGGTCACCTTCACCAGGCGATAGCGGAACCCCTGAAACGGCTCGTACCACTCCCGATCCCAGTGGGTGGAGGACATAATCAACACGGTAAATTTTTCACTCATAGAAAAACACCTTCTTTTGCAAAAAAGGGGCAAACCCCAACGGGATTTGCCGCCTTTTGCGTATCAAATCTTAGCGGCTATACTCCGCGATTAGATGGTCACGATAATCTCGTGGTTCAGGCCATCCTCATAGGCAGGCAGGACAGAGCCTTCGATGGCGACGCCATCGGCGACAATACCCTTGTTCTCGCCCTGCTGGACGGTGATGTTGTACTTAGCCTGACGCCAGATGCGCTCCACCTTGTAGGTGCCGAAGTTATCGGGCAGGCAAGGCTCCACGTGCAGACCGTCGTACTCGGGACGGA
>JAZREF010000074.1:0-14240 GCA_045660625.1 Acutalibacteraceae bacterium | reverse complement strand
CCCTCGTCCATGGTGAAGCGCTCGCGCTCCCAGTCACAGCTGGAGCCGATGGTCTTCAGCTGGCTGACGATACGGTTGCCGTACTTCTCTTTCCAAGCCCAGGCGCGCTCTAAGAAGCCGTCACGACCCAGCATCTCCTTGGTCAGGCCTTCGGTACGCATGGCCTCCACGACCTTTGCTTCGGTCGCAATAGATGCGTGGTCGGTACCGGGCATCCACAGAGTCTCATAGCCCTGCATACGACGCCAGCGGATGAGGATATCCTGCAGGGTGTTGTCCAGAGCGTGACCCATGTGCAGCTGACCGGTGATGTTGGGAGGGGGCATCATCACGGTATAGGGCTTTTTCTCGTTGCCGTTTTTATCCTTGGCGTGAGCGGTGGCGTGGAAATAGTTGCCATCGATCCAGAATTGATAGATGCGCTTTTCCACTTCCTGCGGCTCATAAACCTTTGCCAGTTCTTTTGCCATTGGTATCATCCTTTCATTGGTTACGCTCTGCGCAACACTTTGGTAATCTCACCGGTATAGATGCGGTGATAATCGTTGTTGTAATGTTTCTCCACCGAGGTGTCGACAAACCCTGCGGGGTCCATATCCTGCGCCGCAATCTTGCGGCAGATCATCACGGTTTCCGCCTCGTCAAAGTAGGGTGCCTCGGCGTCGTACCGCAGGGTCAGCCCTGCCTCGGCGATTTTGTCGCGGTCACGACCCGACACGGTGCCGCACAGTTTGAGTGCGTCCCGATACTCCTCACCGAAGAAGCAGAGGGAGTAATACCCCTCTCGCTCGGTGAATTCGTAGGTGTAGCGGGTGGGACGGATAAAGGCGAAACTCACCGGCTTGTGCCACAGAATACCCAGACCACCCCAACTGGCGGTCATGGTGTTGGCGGCACTCTCGTCACCGGCGGTGATCAGCATCCACTGCTTGTCGATCATTTGGAAGGGGTTGCCCTCCATCTCGTAGGGAGAAATGGCGATAAACTCGTTCATATCGCTCACCTTAGTGGATGGCGCTGCCGGGGGTCATACCGTCCACGAACAGCACCTTCACGTCCTCTTCGCCCTCGGCGGTGTGGTCGGTGGCGGCCAGAATCATACCTTGGCTCTCCACGCCGCACAGCACGGCGGGCTTCAGGTTGGCCACCAGCACCACGCGGCGACCGATCAGATCCTCAGGCTTGTACCACTTGGCGATACCCGACGCCACGGTGCGGGGCTCCTTGGTGCCGTCGTTGAGGGTGAGCTTCAGCAGCTTCTTCGCCTTCTTGATGGGTTCGCAGGCGGTGACTTCCGCCACACGCAGGTCTACCTTGAAGAAATCGTCGATGAGAATCTCGGGCAGGAAAGCGATGCCCTCTTTCTCCTCCTCGGCCTCAGCGGCTTTGGCGGCGGCCTCCTGCTCGGCGGCAATCACCTCCAACATCTTTACTGCGTCGATACGAGCGAAGAGGGGAGAGGGAGTGCCCACGGCGTAGCCGTCGGCGGCGCCGTACTTGGCGGCGTCCATATCGGTGATGGTCTCCGCCACCTGCAGCTGGGCGTGGATGGCGGCGCCGGTATCGGGCATGAAGGGGGTCAGCAGGATGCCCAGCACGCGGATGCAATCCAGCAGGTTGTACAGCACACCCTCCAGCTGCTCGCGATTGGCCTCGTCCTTGGCCAGCGCCCAAGGCGCGGTTTCGTCGATGTACTTGTTGCACCGCTTGGCCAGGTTCATCACCGTCTCGGCGGCGTCGGCGTTGTGCCAGGTGTCCATCTGCTCGTAGAACTTCTTGACGGTGTCGTTGCAGGCATCCGCCAGCTCCTGACCCAGAGCATCCAGGGCGGCAGGCTTGCTGACCTTGCCGTCAAAGTACTTGTTGGTCATGGCGATGGAGCGGTTGACCAGATTACCCAGCGTGTTGGCCAGATCGGCGTTGTAGCGGTTGATCACCATCTCATAGGTGATGGTGCCGTCCTGAGCGAAGGGCATCTCGCTGAGCAGATACCAGCGGATGGCATCGATGCCAAAGCGCTGTGCCAGCTCGTCGGCGTACAGCACGTTGCCCTTGGATTTACTCATCTTATCCTCGCCGCTGAGCAGCCAGGGGTGACCCAGCACCTGTTTGGGCAGGGGCTCGCCCAGCGCCATCAGGATGATGGGCCAGTAGATGGTGTGGAAGCGGACGATGTCCTTGCCGATGACGTGCAGGTCGGCGGGCCAGTTCTTCTTGTACAGGTCGCTGCTGCCGTCGGGGTCGTAGCCGCAGCCGGTGATGTAATTGGACAGAGCGTCGATCCACACGTAGGCCACGTGGTCGGGGTCAAAGTCCACGGGGATACCCCACTTGAAAGAGGAGCGGGATACGCACAGGTCGTTCAGACCGGGTTTTAAGAAGTTATTGATCATCTCGTTGCGGCGGGACACCGGCGCAAAGAAGTCGGGGTTGTCGTTATAATACTGCAGCAGGCGATCCTGATACTTGCCCAGCTTCAGGAAGTAGGCTTCCTCCTTGGCGTCCACGCAGTCGCGGCCGCAGTCGGGGCACTTGCCGTCCTCAGTCAGCTGGCTGGGGGTGTAGAAGGACTCGCAGGGTACGCAATATTTGCCTTCGTAACTGCTCTTGTAGATGTCGCCCTGCTCGTACAGCTTGCGGAAAATCTTCTGCACCACGGCCACGTGGTCGGCGTCGGTGGTGCGGATGAAACGGTCATAGGTGACGTTCATGCTGTCCCACACGGCCTTGATGGTGGCGGCGGTGTTATCCACGTATTCCTGGGGGGTTTTGCCCGCCTCTTTGGCGTATTCCTCGATCTTCTGGCCGTGCTCGTCGGAGCCGGTGAGGAAGTACACGTCGTAGCCCATCATCCGCTTATAGCGGGCGATCATATCGGCCAGCACGATGTCGTAGACGTTGCCCACGTGGGGCTTGCGGCTGGCGTAGGCGATGGCGGTGGTGATGTAAAACTTGGGTTTGCTCATATGAGAGCCTCCTTTTTGATCTGGCGGGATAAATGGACCCCGCTTTTTATTGTCTGTGACCCTATTACGCCACATTAACCCATATATTTTAGCATATATAGAAAAAATTACAACCTATTTTTAGAATTTTTTCGCACAGATGTGGATTTTTTCCATTTGCACGAAAAATTCTTGATTATTGGATGGAAAAGTGCTATAATACATACGCTTATGATGTAATGTGCATAACTGCGCGCATTAATAGGCGAAGGAGGTGGGTCGTATGGCACGGCGTATAGGATGCGTTTTATGGGCGCTGTGTGTGCTGTTGCTGGCGGTCGGCTGTGGCGAGGTGCCCGGTCTGCCCGACGACCTCGCCGGACCCCTGGGCGACACCACCACCGACGCGGTGGAGGAGGAGATGGTCTTCGCGCTGCCTTACAGCCACGACGACACCCTCAACCCCTTTTCTGCGAAGACTAAGGTGAACGTCCAGTTGACCTATCTGCTGTACGATAGCCTGACGGCGATTGCCGACGGCTACGTGCCGCAGTTGTCGCTGGCCGCTGAGGTGGCACAGACCGACGCCACTCACCTGACGGTGACCCTGCGGGATGGGGCGGTGTTCTCCGACGGCTCTGCCGTGACGGCGGACGACGTGGTCAAGTCCTTTCAGCAGGCGCAGACCTCCCCCCATTACGAGATTTTGCTTTCCAACGTGACCGCCGCCAAGGCGAATAGCAAGAAACGGCAGATCACCTTCACCCTGGCCTCGGCGGACGTGAACGCACAGGCGTGCCTCACCTTCCCGGTGGTTAAGGCGTCCACCCTGACCGATCAGGCGGCCAAGGCCCCCATCGGCGGCGGTGTGTATATGACCGAGCAGACCGACGGCAGCCTGCGGTTGGTCAAGAATCCCCATCACCCTGCCGAGGTGACCTTCCCCGAGGTGGGGCTGCGGCATCTGCCCAATACGGCGGCCCGCTCCTATGCGCTGGCGTCGGGACAGATTGCCTATTACTTCGACGACCTCAGCGAGGGCGAGGAGCCTCGCATCACCGGCGCCAGTCGCCCTGTGGCGATGAACGCGATGGTGTTCTTGGGTGTCAACAGCACCCACAAGCAGTTGGCACAGCCGGCGGTGCGGCAGGCGCTGAGCCTGCTATTGGACCGCGACGCCCTGGCGGCGGTCTACGGCGAGCGCGGGGCGGCCTCCGCCTCTCCCTTGCCCACGGCGTGGCAGCCGATGACCGACTGCACCGCCCCCGTTTCTACTCAGGATACTGACGCGGCGCAGGCGCTGCTCACCGATGCGGGCTATCCGCTCACGGGCAAGCAGCAGCCCGAGTTGCGTTTGTTATACAACAGTTCCCGCACCGACCGCGCCGTGATGGCCGAGCTCATCCGCACCCAGGCCGATGCCTTGGGGATTCAGATCACTCTGGTCCCGATGGCGGAGGAGGAGTACCGCGAATGTCTGGCGGACGGTGATTACGAGCTGTATCTGGGCGAGTTTCGCTTTGCCGCGGATATGAGCCTGCGCACCATCCTGACGGATGGCAAGACGGCCTACGGCGTCGCCGCCGACAGCGCCGCCAAGGCTGCCTACGCCGCCTACGTGGCCGGCAGCGGCACCCTGCAGGATTTCTTAGATACCTTTGGCACGGACGTGCCGTTTATTCCCCTGTGTTACCGCGGCGGCATTGCCGCCCACGACCGTCGTCTGACGGCGGTCACCCCCACCGGCTACGACCCCTATCACGGCATCGCCGAGTGGCAATAATTTCGTAAGACAATACCCCATCAGACAGAAAGGTGTGTTAGTATGATTCGTATCGAAAACCGGTATGGCACCGTCGAGATCTCCCAGAACTATTTCCGTCACATCATCGGTACCGCGGTGTCCTCCTGCTACGGCGTGGTGGGCATGGTCCGTAAGGGCACCCGTAAAGGCCTGCGCGCGATGCTCAGCCGCAAGCCTATGATCGAGGACGGCATCCGTGTGCGCTCTGAGGGCGACCGTCTGGTTGTGGACGTCCACATTGAGGTGGTGTTCGGTATGAACATCGCCACCATCGCCAAGAGCATTGCCCATAAGGTTCAGTATACCGTCGAAGAGGCCACCGGCCTGACTGTCAAGAAGGTCAACGTGTTTGTGGACGGCATCCAGCCGGAATAATCCACCTGCGGACCCAACGAAGCGAAATAGAAGGAGTGCTTACATTTTGATTCAAGGATCTATGTTGCGGGATGCGATGATTTCCGCATCCCACGCGCTGTCTAATTGCAAAGAAGCGGTGGACGCCCTGAACGTTTTCCCCGTTCCCGACGGCGACACCGGTACCAATATGTCTATGACCATCAATAACGCTGCCCGCGAGCTGGCTCGCCTGCAGAATCCCACCGCCACCGAGGTGGCGGACGTGGCTTCCTCCGCGCTGCTGCGCGGTGCCCGCGGCAACTCCGGCGTTATCCTGTCTCTGCTGTTCCGCGGCTTCTCCAAGGGCCTGAAGGGCAAGGCGGAGGCGGACGGCGTGGATATGGCCAACGCCCTGGGGCTCGGCGTGGACGCCGCGTACAAGGCGGTGATGAAGCCCACCGAGGGCACCATCCTGACCGTCTCCCGCGAGGCCGCCGAGGCTGGTAAGAAGTTTGCGAAGAAGAATAACGATCCCATCGCCGTGTGGGAGGCCATCTGTGCCGAGGCCGAGGCTTCTCTGGCCCGCACCCCCGATCTGCTGCCCCAGCTGAAGAAAGCGGGCGTGGGGGACGCCGGCGGTAAGGGTTTCTGCGTTATCATCGAGGGGATGCTGGACGGGTTCAAGGGTGGCGAGATCGTCGCCGGCGACAACCAGGCCGCCCCTGCCAAGACCGCTCAGAAGAGCACCGTGGGCAGCTTTGATGAGGAGATCACCTTCACCTATTGCACCGAGTTCATCGTGGGTCGCGACCCCAAGTGCACGCTGGATCCCCTGAGCCTGCGCGCTTATCTCGAGAGCATCGGCGACTGCGTGGTGGTGGTGGATGACGAGGAGATCATCAAGGTCCACGTCCACACCAACAATCCCGGCAAGGCGCTGGAGGAGGCCGTCAAGTACGGTCAGTTCGAGACCGTCAAGATTGAGAATATGCGCATTCAGCACGAGAACGCCGGCTGGGTGGGTGAGGCGGATTCCGCCGCCGACGCCGCCGTGCCCAAGTTGGAGCGTGTGGAGCCCGAGAACGACTACGGCTTTGTGGCCGTGGCGGCGGGCGACGGCCTGCACAGCCTGTTCCAGGACGACCTGGCCTGCGATCAGGTGGTGTCCGGCGGTCAGACCATGAACCCCTCCACCGACGACATCCTCTCCGCCATCGAGGCTACCCCCGCCAAGACGGTGTTTGTGCTGCCCAACAATAAGAATATCATCCTGGCCGCCGAGCAGGCGGTGCCGCTGGCGGACCGTAAGGTGGTCGTTCTGCCCACCCGCACCATCCCCCAGGGTATCGCGGCGATGCTGGCCTTCAACCCCGATGACGACGCCGACACCAACACCCTGTCGATGATGAAGGCGTCGGACAACGTCTCCACCGGTTCTGTGACCTTCGCCGCCCGCGACAGCGACTTTGAGGGTCATAAGATCAAGGAGGGCCAGATTCTGGCCCTGGACAACGGCAAGTTGTCCTTCGTGGACGCCGATGTGGCGGTGGCGGCTCCCCGCCTTGCCCGCCGTCTGGTCCGTGGCCGTCTGGCATCTGATAAGGACGTTAACTTCATCACCCTCATCTACGGCGAGGGTGTCAGCGAGCAGGAGGCTGAGGCCGCTTGCGAGAATATCCGCGGCAAGATGGCCCGTATGGGCGTGGAGGTGGACGTGTCCGCCATCCCCGGCGGCCAGCCCGTGTATTATTATTTCATCTCTGTTGAATAACGAAAAAACTGCGGAGTTCTCACTCCGCAGTTTTTCATAGAAAGAAGATTTCGTATGAACGTATTGTGTATCGGCGACGTGGTGGGTAGCGTCGGCTGCCGCCATCTGCAGGACGTGCTGCCCCGCATCAAGCGTGAGTTGGCGGTGGACGTCTGTATCGTCAACGGCGAGAACAGCGCCGACGGCAACGGCATTACCCCCGCCTCTGCCAAGTACATCTTCGACGCCGGCGCCGACGTCATCACCGGCGGCAATCACACCTTCCCCCGCCACGAATTTTACGAGGTGTTGGAGGAGAATGAGTACTTGCTGCGCCCCGCCAACCTGCCTGCCGGCACCCCCGGTCGCGGGGTCACCACGGTGGACCGCGGTCGCTATCAGGTGACGGTGATCAATCTGCAGGGCACGGTGTATATGGAAGCGCTTACATCTCCCTTTGAATCGCTGGATGCCGCTCTCAAGGAGGCGGGCAATCCCAAGTTCTGCATCGTGGATTTCCACGCCGAAGCCACGGCGGAGAAGCGGGCGCTGGCGGCCTATGCCGACGGTCGGATTTCCGCCCTGTTCGGCACCCACACCCACGTGGCTACCGCCGACGAGCAGGTGCTGGAGAAGGGGACGGGATTCATCACCGACATCGGTATGACCGGCCCCATTGACTCCTGCCTGGGTGTGCGTACCGAACTGTCTGTCGAGAAGATGCGCACCAAATTGCCGGTGCGCTTTGCCACCGCCGACGGCCCCTGCGCCATGGACGGCGTGTTGTTCACCCTGGACAACGCCACCGGCAAATGCACCGCCGTCAAGCGAATCAGAGTGTAAGGAGGAATCCGAATGCGTTACGATATTACCAATATCCCCGTGGCGGAAGTGTTTGAGGAGGGGGATGGTTGTCCCATCTGCCGCCTGCGCAACACGCTGGAGAAGCGGGCGGTGGAATACATCACCGGCGCCGCTATGATGGAGCCGGACATCCGCATCGAGACCAATAAGAAGGGCTTTTGCCTGGATCACTACCGCCAGGTGCTGGGTCAGCGCAACCGCCTCTCGGTGGCGCTGACTATGGAGAGCCGCTTGGAGGAGCTGGAGCGCCAGATCTTCAGCGGTTCCTTCTTGGGCAAGAACGCCAAGAAGCAGGCCAAGGACGCCGCCGAGGCACTGTCCACCTGCTACGTCTGCGAGCAGATGGAAGATGCGATGAAAAAGATGCTGGCCACCGTCTGCCGCACCTGGGAGGGGCAGAAGGATTTCCGCGACCTCTTCGAGCGTCAGGATTGCCTGTGCCTGCCCCATTTCGCCGCCTTGGTGGAGGCTTCTTCCGGTGCCATGAGCAAAAAAGCACAGCCCGATTTCAACAAGGCCGCCTCGGTGCTGGCCAAGCAGTATTTGGCGTCTCTGCGGGAGGACGTGCATCATTTCTGCGGGATGTACGACCACAGTAACGCCGGCAACAACGATTGGGGCAATTCCAAGGACTCCATCGAGCGCTCGGTGTGGTATCTCACCTCCCGCCAGCCGTAATCGCCACCTAAGCCGACCCGTTTGGGTCGGCTTTTTGCGTGTTTTCGACCCCGCAGACCGTCAGAATACCCCATTCACACAAAATTTACCCTCCCGATGGTTGCCAAGCGGAAAAGAGTGTGCTATAATGAAATTTAATCTGTGATATTAGTAACTTTTTTCGGAAAGGTTTGTGAAATATGTCTTTTTTGAAGAAGCTCTTTGGCGATTACAGCCAAAAGGAGATCAAAAAGGTGCGCCCCATCGCCGATCAGGTGCTGGCGCTGGAGGAGACCTACGCCGCCATGGACGAGGCCACCCTGCGTAACCAGACCAACGTGCTGAAAGACCGCCT
The DNA here is from genome assembly GCA_045660625.1 of Acutalibacteraceae bacterium. GTDB lineage: Bacteria > Bacillota > Clostridia > Oscillospirales > Acutalibacteraceae > UBA5905. Next base: position 5,529 of record JAZREF010000074.1, on the reverse strand, counting down.
GGCCAAGGGCGAAACGCTGGACGATATCCTGCCCGACGCCTACGCCGTCTGCCGCGAGGCTTCCTGGCGTGTGCTGGGTATGAAGCACTTCCCCGTGCAGATCATCGGCGGTATCATCCTGCACCAGGGCCGCATCGCCGAGATGCGCACCGGTGAGGGTAAGACCCTGGTGGCCACCCTGCCCGCCTATCTCAACGCCTTGACCGGCAAGGGCGTGCACATCGTCACCGTCAACGACTACCTGGCCCGCCGTGATAGCGAGTGGATGGGCAAGGTGTACCGCTATCTGGGTCTGTCCGTCGGCCTGATTTGCCACGATCTGGACAAGGCTCAGCGCCGCGCCGCCTACGGCTCCGACATCACCTACGGCACCAACAACGAGCTGGGTTTCGACTACCTGCGTGACAATATGGTGGTGCATCAGGAGGATAAGGTGCAGCGCGGCCACCACTTTGCCATCGTGGACGAGGTGGACTCCATCCTCATCGACGAGGCCCGTACCCCCCTGATCATCTCCGGCCAGGGCGACAAGTCCACCGAACTGTACAACGTGGCGGACGAGTTCGCCAAGCGCCTGAAGGCCTTCCGTATCAAGGAGATGGACGAGAAGGAGGAGCAGGACACCGTCGACGGCGACTACATCGTGGACGAGAAGGCGAAGACCGCTACCCTGACCCGCTCCGGCGTGGCCAAGGCGGAGGCCCACTTCAAAGTGGAGAACCTGATGGATTCCGAGAACGTCACCCTGCTGCACCACATCAACCAGGCCATCAAGGCCCGCGGCATTATGCAGCGGGACGTGGACTACGTGGTGAAGGACGGCCAAGTGCTGATTGTTGACGAGTTCACCGCCCGTATTATGTTCGGCCGCCGCTACAACGAGGGTCTGCACCAGGCCATTGAGGCTAAAGAGGGCGTCAAGGTGGAGCGTGAGAGCAAGACCCTGGCCACCATCACCTTCCAGAACTTCTTCCGTCTGTACTCTAAGCTGTCCGGTATGACCGGTACCGCCATGACTGAGGAGATGGAATTCAACCAGATCTACCATCTGGACGTGGTGGAGATTCCCACCAACAAGCCGGTCATCCGTGAGGACAACGCCGACGTCATCTACAAGACCGAGATGGGCAAATACCGCGCCATCATCACCCAGATTCAGGAGTGTTACGCCCGCAAGCAGCCGGTGCTGGTGGGTACCATTTCCATCGAAAAGTCCGAGCTGCTCTCCCAGATTCTCAAGCGTGCCGGTGTGCCCCACGAGGTGCTGAATGCCAAGTACCACGAGAAGGAGGCGGAGATCGTCGCTCAGGCAGGTAAGCTGGGTGCCGTCACCATCGCCACCAATATGGCGGGTCGCGGTACCGATATTATGCTGGGCGGTAACTCCGAATTCCTGGCCAAGGCGGAGATGCGCCGTATGGGCATCCCCGAGGAGCTCATCGCCGAGTCCACCGCCTACGGCGAGACCGACGATCAGGAGATTTTGGACGCCCGCAAGTTGTTCGGCGAGCTGAATGAGAAGTACAAGGAGCAGATTCGTCCCGAGGCGGAGGCTGTCCGCGAGGCGGGCGGTCTGTACATCCTGGGCACCGAGCGCCACGAGTCCCGCCGTATCGACAACCAGTTGCGCGGCCGCGCCGGTCGTCAGGGCGACCCCGGCGCCACCCGTTTCTACCTGTCGCTGGAGGACGATCTGATGCGTCTGTTTGGCGGCACCCGCGTGGATAATATGATGAATATGCTGGGTCTGGATGAGGATACCCCCATCGAGGCCAAGATGTTGTCCGGCGCCGTGGAGAGCGCCCAGCGCCGCCTGGAGGAGCGCAACTTTGGCATCCGCCGCGACGTGCTGAAATACGATGACGTGATGAACAAGCAGCGCGAGGTCATCTACGGCCAGCGCGACACCGTGCTGGCGGATGGCAACGTCCACGACAGCGTGGTCAAGATGGTGGAGCAGTCCATCGCCGACAACGTGGCTGCCTATTGCTCCGATGCCGAGCACGACCAGTGGAATTTGGACGGCTTGCGCAGCTACTATCGCGGTTGGTTGTGTACCGACGAGGACTTCCGCTACACCGCCCAACAGCTGGAGGATATGGAGAACGACGAGATCACCGAGTTGCTCACCGACCGCGCGATGAAGATCTACGCCGCCAAGGAGGAGCAGTACGGCGACACCCTGATGCGTGAGATTGAGCGCGTGATGCTGCTGCAGACGGTGGACCGCTATTGGATGGATCACATCGACAATATGGACGAGTTGCGCCGCGGTATTCACCTGCGCGCCATCGGCCAGCACGACCCCGTGGTGGTGTATCGCAACGAGGGCTTCGAGATGTTCGAGCAGATGGTGGGCGCCATCCGTGAGGATACCGCCCGCGCGGTGCTGACGGTGCAGCTGCGCTCTCAGCAGGAGCCGGAGCGCAAGCAGGTGGCCAAGGAGACCGGTACCTCCGCCGACGGCACCGATAAGAAGCAGCCCGTGCGCAAGAAAGCCTCTGAGAAGGTGGGCCGCAACGACAAGTGCCCCTGCGGCAGCGGCAAGAAGTATAAGCAGTGCTGCGGCAGATAAATGAGTATAAAAAAGGACCCCATCCACACGGAAGGGGTCCTTTTTTGCGTTTTGTTTACTTCTTCTGCTCCAGTTTGGTCAGGTGCAGCAGGGGGTGCTGACGGCCGTCGTCCTGGGCCTTGGTCTCCAAGACCCAGCCCTTCGCGTCATCAAAGGTCAGGGTGTAGGAGCCCGCAAAGGTCAACTTGTCGGAGGTGTAGGAGAGGGTCAGCGCGGCAGTCTTGGCGCCGGCTTCGTAGGCCATCTCCAGGTCGGCAGAGTTGATGTCGAAGTAGAGGGGCTGGTACTTGTCGTCCAGCACGGAGTAGGCGCTGCCGACGATGGACATATAGTTGGCCAGTTCGTTGACCACACTGCTCTGGCTGGGGGCGCCGGTGACCTCAATAGAGGACTCGGTGACGTTGAATCGCGTCAGCTGCCACTTGGGGCCGAAGCTCTGATAGACCACGTTCGCCTTCAGGGTGACGTCGGCGTTGGGGTAGGTGACGGTGGCCTCCAGCGTCAGGACGATGTCGCCGTCGACCTCGTCGCGGGTGAGGACGGTCATCTCCTTCATATCGGGGGTGCCGGTGATGTGGGTATAGGAATATTCCTGGGTGTTGCTGACGACGTCGTCGGCGATGCGGGCCTCGGTCAGCTCCTCAGGCTTGATTTTCTTCTTGCAACCAACCGCCAGGGTCAGCAGCATCGCGACACAGAGCAATAATGCCAATGTTTTTTTCATAACAGTCACCTGTCTTTCGTAATGTTACGCTATCATTATAGCAAAAATCCCGCCAAAAAGCAAGTTGTTTTCCCTTTCCTGCATAAAATCTATTGAAATCACGGTACAGATGCGGTATAATATCAAATTGAGCATAAATGCAAGGAGAATGAAACTATGAAATTAGGTATCGTCGGTCTGCCCAACGTGGGCAAGTCCACTTTGTTTAACGCCATTACCAACGCCGGCGCCCAGAGCGCCAACTTCCCCTTCTGCACCATCGACCCCAACGTGGGCGTGGTGGCGGTGCCGGACAGCCGTCTGACCGCTCTGCAGGAGATGTACACCGACGGCGCTAAGGTGCCTCCCGTGGTTCCCGCCGTCATCGAGTTCGTGGACATCGCCGGCCTGGTCAAGGGCGCCAGCAAGGGCGAGGGTCTGGGCAACAAGTTCCTGGGCAACATCCGCGAGTGTGACGCCATCGTCCACGTGGTGCGCTGCTTTGAGAATGACGACATCATCCACGTGGAGGGCAGCATCGATCCTCTGCGTGACATCGAGACCATCGACCTGGAGCTGATCTTCGCCGACATGGAGATGGTGGAGCGCCGCATCGCCCGCGTCACCAAGGATCTCAAGGGCGACAAGAGCCTGCAGAAGGAGCTGGACTTCCTCAAGCGTCTGCAGGAGCTGCTGGAGAGTGGCAAGCCCGCCCGCGCGCTGGATTGCGACGAGGACGAGGTGGGTATGATGGGTCAGATGGCTCTGCTCACCTCCAAGCCCATCATCTACGCCGCCAACCTGACTGAGAGCGACTTTGTGGGCGGCGAGCCCACCGGCAACCCCCACTATAAGAAGGTGGAGGCGCTGGCCTCCGAGCAGGGCGCCGAGGTGCTACCCATCTGTGCCCAGATGGAGGCGGACATCGTGGATATGGACGCCGAGGAGAAGCTGATGTTCCTCTCCGAGTTGGGTCTGACCAACTCCGGTTTGGATCGCCTCATACAAAAGAGCTATCATTTGCTGGGTCTGATCTCCTTCCTCACCGCCGGTGAGAAGGAGGTGCGCGCCTGGACCATCTGCCGTGGCTGGAAGGCTCCCAAGGCCGCCGGTCGCATCCACACCGACTTCGAGCGTGGCTTCATCCGCGCCCAGGTCATCGCTTTTGACGACCTGATGGCCTGCGGCAGTCTGGCCAACGCCCGCGGTAAGGGCCTGGTCCGCACCGAGGGCAGGGAGTACGTGATGCAGGACGGCGACGTGGTGGAATTCCTGTTCAATGTGTAATCTCCTCTTGTAAACTACATATAAAATCGCTAAAAAGGCGACGGGAACGTGAGGTGCCGTCGGCTTTTTGGCTTTTTCGGCAAAAAATAGACGAAAAATTTTATGTCTTTTTCTATATAAAGCAGAAATTTCCTATTGATTTTTTGGAAAATACCCTTTATAATGAGCATAAGTGGAGAAAAGTGCATCAAAGTGGTGGGAAGTGGTGAATTTCCACAGTTTCCACAAAGTTTTCCACATACCCCTCCGTGTCGGGTGGGGAAAGTCAAAAATCAAGGAGGTGACGAAGATATGATGCTGTACGGTCGTTTTGAACACAATATGGATGCCAAGGGACGTATCTTCGTCCCCGTTAAGTTGCGCGAGAAGTTGGGCGAGACCTTTATCGCCGCCTGTGTGCTGGACAAGTGCGTCAGCCTCTACTCCATGGAGGAGTGGGACAGCCTCTTGCAGAAGATCACCGAGGCCCCCATGGCCGAGACCCGCAAGCTGCTGCGTAAGGTGACCGAGTCCGCCGAGGACGTCACCCCCGATGCACAGGGTCGTATCCTGCTGAATAAGAATTTGATTGCTCACGCCGGGTTGGAGAAGCCGTGCCTGATTATCGGCGCCGGTCGCCGCGCTGAGATTTGGAACCCCGCCGTGTACGAGGCCGAGATGGCGGATATGACCGACGATAAACTCGAGGAAGAGTTCATCAAGTATGGATTCTAACGAGGTGGCGCAGATGGAGACGACGTATCACCTGCCTGTGCTGCCGGAGCAGACCATCGAGGCCTTGGGCATTCGTCCCGACGGCATCTATTTGGATGGCACCGCCGGTGGCGGTGGCCACTCCTATCTGATCGCCTCCCAACTGACCACGGGACGGCTGATCTCGCTGGACCAGGACCCCGACGCTATCGCGGCGGCAGGGGCACGGCTCAAGGGCTTGCCCGCCACCTTGGTACAGACCAATTTTGTG
>JAZREF010000073.1:0-5975 GCA_045660625.1 Acutalibacteraceae bacterium | reverse complement strand
TGGACCTCGGCACCGATGCGGATGATACCGCGCTCGTCCAGATCCTTCAGGGCGTCGTCACCCACGTTGGGGATGTCACGGGTGATCTCCTCGGGACCCAGCTTGGTGTCGCGAGCCTCAACCTCGTACTCCTCCACGTGGATGGAGGTATAAACGTCGTCACGCACGATCTTCTCATTGATCAGAACGGCGTCCTCGTAGTTGTAACCTTCCCAGGTCATGAAGCCGATGAGGGCGTTCTTACCCAGGGCGATCTCACCATTGGAGGTGGAGGGACCGTCGGCGATGACCTCGCGGACCTCCAGATGCTGACCCTCGGTGACCACAGGGCGCTGGTTGATGCAGGTGCCCTGGTTGGAACGAGAGAACTTAACCATCTCGTAGACGTCGATCTCGCCGGTGTCGTCGCGGCGCACGCGGACGGTGTCGGCAGAGACGTAGGTGACGGTACCGGCAGCCTTAGCCAGCACGCAAACGCCGGAGTCCACGCCCGCCTTGTACTCCATACCGGTACCCACGATGGGGCTCTCGGTCTTGAGCAGGGGCACAGCCTGACGCGGCATGTTAGAGCCCATCAGGGCACGGTTCGCGTCATCGTTCTCCAGGAAGGGGATCATCGCGGTAGCGACGGACACAACCATCTTGGGAGAAACGTCCATATAGTCAACGACAGAGGGATCCTCTTCCTTAAACTCGCCGCGGTGACGGGTGGTAACCTTAGAGCGGGCGAAGCGATTCTTCTCGTCCAGAGGCTCGTTGGCCTGAGCCACGATGAAGTCATCCTCCATATCGGCGGGCATATAGGTCACCTCATCGGTGACGATGCCGGTGGCCTTATCCACCTTACGGTAGGGGGCCTCGACAAAGCCGTACTCGTTGATACGGGCGAAGGAGGCCAGGTAGGAGATCAGACCGATGTTGGGACCTTCGGGGGTCTCGATGGGGCACATACGGCCATAGTGAGAGTAGTGAACGTCTCGCACCTCGAAACCGGCGCGGTCACGGGACAGACCGCCGGGACCCAGAGCGGACAGACGGCGCTTGTGGGTCAGCTCGGCCAGGGGGTTGTTCTGGTCCATGAACTGAGACAGGGGGCTGGAGCCGAAGAACTCCTTGATGGCGGCCACGACGGGACGGATGTTGATCAGAGCCTGAGGGGTGATCACGTCCATATCCTGTGCCTGCAGAGTCATACGCTCACGCACCACGCGCTCCATACGGGAGAAGCCGATGCGGAACTGGTTCTGCAGCAGCTCGCCAACGGAACGGATGCGGCGGTTGCCCAGGTGGTCGATGTCATCGGTGGTACCGATGTGGTGACCCAAGCAGTTCAGATAGTTGATGGACACCAGGATGTCGTCCACGGTGATGGTGTTGGGGATCAACTCCTTCACACGGGCGATCAGGGTGTTGATCAGCTCCTCCTCGGACAGATCCTGAGCCAGGATCTCGGTCAGGACGGTGTACTTCACGCGCTCGTTAACCACCTTCTTGACCGCCTCGTAGACGGCGGGGCTGACATACTTAGACAGGTCGACCATACCGGTGGACACGATCTTGACCTCGCGGGTCTCGCCGTGCTCCTCGACAGCGACGTAGGCGACGGTGACACCGGCGTCCTCCATCGCCAGCGCCTTGGCGCGGTCGATGATCTCACCGGGCTCGCCCAGCATCTCGCCGGTGGCGGGATCGATGACGGGACGGCTCAGGGTGCAGCCGGCCAGACGGTTGGACAGACCCAACTTCTTATTGTATTTATAGCGACCCACGCGAGAAATATCATAGCGGCGGGGATCAAAGAACAGGTTATCCAGATGCTGCTGAGAGTTCTCAACGGTCGCAGGCTCGCCCGGACGCAGCTTGCGATAGATCTCCAACAGGGCCTCTTCTTTATTCTTGGTGGGATCCTTCAGCAGGGTGGCGTGAATGCGCTCATCCTCGCCGAAGAACTCCAGAATCTGGGCGTCGGTGCTCAGACCCATAGCACGGGCCAGCACGGTGACGGGGATCTTGCGGTTCTTATCGATGCGGACGTAGAAGGTGTCGTTGGCGTCGGTCTCGTACTCCAGCCAAGCACCGCGGTTGGGGATGACGGTGGAGGAATACAGCTCCTCACCGTGGATGTCGTGCACCATATCGAAGTACACGCCGGGAGAACGCACCAGCTGAGACACGATGACGCGCTCAGCACCGTTGATGACAAAGGTGCCGCTGTCGGTCATGATGGGGAAATCACCCATGAAGACCTCGGACTCTTTGATCTCGCCGGTCTCTTTGTTCAGCAGGCGGACGCGGACGTACAGGGGGGCGGCGTAGGTCACGTCACGCTCCTTGCACTCCTCGACGGTGTATTTGGGGGTCTCTTCAATGCGGAAGCCAATGAAATCCAGCACCAGATTGCCGTTGTAGTCGGTGATAGCCGCAGTCTCCTCAAAGACCTCGCGCAGACCTTCCTCCAAGAACCACTTGTAGGAATTCTTCTGCACCTCGATGAGGTTGGGCATATCCAGCACTTCGTTGATCTTGGCAAAGCTCATTCGGACGTTGTTGCCCAGCTTTACCGGTTTAATGTTCGTCATTTGGCCCGATCACTCCTTTTGTTTTAGTGTTTTTCACCCTGTTTCCGGGAGGGTGAAAATGGTGGATAACCAGATGCTTTTTGCCTGTTTTTACGGCGGTTTTCGGGGTTTTTTCGCCCATTTTCCGTCGTTTTTAACTGCCAAAATTTTGCGGATTTTTCGCCTCATTTTTGGGCACTTTGCCAGTACCCCTCCCTAAAAAGGCGTATACTCCTCATATTAAGGCAGTATGGTATCATACACCAAGAATTTCCGTTTGTCAATAGATATTTTCTTCCGAACCCCACTTTTTTGCTTATTTTTCGGAAAATATTGCTATTTTTTCGGTAAACACAAAAATGAAGGCGCCGCGAGCTCCTAAGAAACACGCGGCGCCGTTGCCTTATTTGCTATGTATCCTCAATACCCTGTCAACCACAGGCGGCAGATGGCGGCACACTCCCGCACCCAGTAGTACAGCATCAGATGCGCCGGCGAGAGGCAGGCGGCACCCGCCACCCCGTCCGCTCCGGCGCCATAGGCCAGCCGTCGAGCGCGGTATTGGTGGAACACCTGGGTGGCGATCACCACGTCCTCGCTCCATCCGCGGGCGCGGATGATATCCATGGACAGTTGCAAATTCTCGTGGGTGTCGGTGGCAGCGTCCTCCCGCGCGATGCGGGCAGGGTCGATGCCACGCCGCTCCACCAGATACTTCTCCATCACGTAGGCTTCGGTGTAGGTCTCCCCCTCGCCCAGGCCGCCGGTGACCACACAGTGGGCGGTGGGGTCGGCCTCCAAACGATCCGCCGCCGCATCCAAGCGCTGGCGCATCATGCGACTGGGCTGGTCGCCAAAGATCTTAGACCCCAGCACGATGACGGTGGCGCCCTCGTCGGGTCGGGCCACAGAGGCACGCACCATCAGGGCGCAGATGGTGGCGGACAACACGGCCACCGCGGCGGTCACCGCCAGGCAGGCAATCCACATACCCTTTCCCCATCCTTTCCATTCCTTCATCGGCGGGACCCGCCACAGGCACAGCCACAACACCGCCACCACCAGGGTGGGGATGAACACCACCCCGTTGACAATGCCGTTGACCAGCGGCCCCCAGGACCAGAGCAGCGCTGCGGCGCTGACCCAAAAGAGCACCCGCCGTCCGCGGGATAATCGGCGCAGCATACGCCCCCTCCTCTCTGCCAAAACAGCAGGTCGGAGACCCGACCTGCTGCGTTCGTTAATAATAGGTTTTACCTGCCACAATGCCGCCGCGACGGGCATAGAGCAGTTCCGGCACCGTCACGAAGGTGTAACCCTCCTCGATGAGCCAATCCATCAGCTCGATGGAGGCGTCCACCGACACCTCGTGGATGTCGTGGAGCAGCACGATAGAGCCGTCCTTGATGTTGGCCTTGGACACCTTGAGGATGGCCTCCTTATTGCGGCTCTCCCAGTCGCGGGTGTCCACCGACCAGTTGATGATGGGGATGCCCGCCTCCTCGGCGTACTGCTTAACCACCGTGCTGCTGTTACCGCCGGGGCAACGCATGGTGGAGGGGCGATAGCCCAACAGTTTCTCAATCTTCTCGGCGCACTTGCCCATCTCCCGGCGCACGCCCACCAAATCCATCCGATTCAGCATATTGTGGGCGTTGGAGTGGTTGCCGATGGCGTGACCCTCCGCCGCCATACGGCGAATCAGCTTAGGGTAGGAATCCACGCGGGTGCCCAGAACATAAAAAGTGGCCCGCACCCCACGCGCCTTCATTGCGTCCAGCAAGCGCTCGGTGTAGGGTCCGGGGCCATCGTCAAAGGTCAGTGCCACAATCTTCTGCCCCTCGTAGGTGCTCAGCTCGCCCAGCACAGGCAGGTTGGGATCGCCGGGGGCGGTATTCTTCAGCGCGATCTGCACCTTGAGGTCGTCAATGGTGTCCTGCTGATCGTCGATCTTGTCTTGCTGCTCTTCGATCTTATTCTGCTGATCGTCGATGGTGCCCTGCTGCTCCTCGATTTTCTGCTGCTGCTGGGCGATGGCGGCATCCTTCTCCGCCAGCTGGGAGGCGTAGTCCGCGGTGTCGTTGCGGTAGGCGTCCAGCTGACTCTGCATGGTGGAGATGGTGCCCTTAAACGTATTGAAAGAGGTGACGGTGTAGGCGCCCAGGGCGGCCAGCGCCACCACCAAGGCGCAGATGATGGCAATTGCCGCGATCAGCGCGCCGTTCTTCGCTCTCTTCTTGCCGTGGGAGACGGCGAAATGCTCTGCCATAATCGGCACCTCCTTTACTTTCGTTGTCTATGGTTATTATTCTATCACACCCTATCGAAAAAGCAAGTACCTTTTGCCAAATCTCGCGGAAATTTTCGCCTTTCGACTGGGTATTGCATTTTTGTATGCTTTATGCTATAATAATTAGGATTTACAGTCAAATTTGTGTTACGAAAGGAAGATTTTGATTATGGCAAAACCCATTGTTTTGTGCGCTGACAGCACCTGCGACCTCAGCCCCGAACTGATTGAGAAATACCAGGTTAAAATCCTGCCCATGCACGTCAACTTAGAGGAGAACAGCTATCTGGACGGCGTGGATATCAACGCCGACGCCATCTACGCCTATTATCACGAGCACAAGGTGCTGCCCAAGACCGCAGCCCTGAATATGGACGAGTTTATCAACTTCGTCACCCCCTACATCGATGCCGGCAACGACGTCATTCTGATGACCATCGGCTCCGGTCTGTCCACCACCTATAACAACGCCCGTCTGGCCGCTATGGAGGTGGAGGGTCTCTACGCCATCGACAGTAACAACCTGTCCACCGGCTTTGGTCACGCGGTCATCGCCGCCGGCGAGCGCATCGCCGCCGGTATGCCCGTCCAGCAGATTGTGGAAGAGGTGCAGGCCCTGACCCAGAAGGTGGAGGCCAGCTTTGTGGTGGATACCTTGGAGTTCCTGCACAAGGGTGGCCGTTGCTCTGCCGTGGCTATGCTGGGCGCCAACGTGCTCAAGCTGAAGCCCTGCATCGAGGTGTCCAACGAGGGCGGCAAGATGGGTGTCAGCAAGAAGTATCGCGGCGCTCTGGAGCGCGTGCTGGAAGAGTACGTCAAGGATCGTCTGGACGGCCGTGACGACATCGTCACCGACCGCATCTTCATCACCCACTCCGGCATCTCCGAGGAGCGCGTGGAGATTGTCCGCGCTGCCATCGAGAAATATATGCACTTCGACGAGATTGTCGTCACCCGCGCGGGTTGCACCATCTCCTCTCACTGCGGCCCCAACACCCTGGGCATCCTGTTCGTGAGACAGTAATCATTGATATACAGAAACAGACGCAGACCGTATCGGTGAGCGGCTGTTTTGTTTTTATATAGCACGGTTTTTTGTTTGTATATAAAGATATTTTTTTTCCTCC
>JAZREF010000072.1:0-2358 GCA_045660625.1 Acutalibacteraceae bacterium | reverse complement strand
GAGGGTCTGCGTTTCGCTATCCGTGAGGGTGGCCGTACCGTGGGTTCCGGCGTTGTTTCCGCCATCAATGCCTAATTCTTAACTGAATTAACTGCTTGATTGCACAAGTGGCTCACCCGTTTGGGTGAGCCACTTTTCTTTGTGCAAATTTTCCACAATACGAGCCCTTTTAGGGGAATACTTTTCGCGATTTTCACGGAAAGCAAAAAACCTTTACAGATATGCAAAAAAGGCTTGACATCAGCGGGTTTATCGTGTATAATCGATGTAAAGTGAAATACTTTACATTATCACTGTAAATGTCACGAAACGGAGGCGTATTCATGGGCAAGAATCTGGAGATTTCCTTACTGCTGGACTTCTACGGCGAGATGCTGACCGAAAAGCAGCGGGATATGGTTGACTACTACTACAACGACGATCTCTCTCTGTCCGAGATCGCCGAGAACGAGGGCATTACCCGCCAGGGTGTGCGCGATTCCATTAAGCGCGCCGAGGCTCAGATGCTGGAGATGGAGGAGCGACTGGGTCTGGCCCGCCGCTTCCGCAAGATCAGCGCCGACATCGAGGAGATTTACCAGTTGGCGCAGACCATCCGTCAGTACAGCGCCTTCCCCGGCTGTCCCAGCGAGGTGTCCGACGGCGCGGCCCGCATTATGATGCTGGCCAGCATGCTGGAAAAGGCAGAGTAAGTTCGTTTATTTCTTGTTCGTCACAGAAAGGCAGGTGATCTCCCATGGCGTTTGAAGGACTCAGCGACAAGCTGGCGGCCTCGTTTAAAAAGCTGCGCAACCGCGGCAAATTGACCGAGGCGGACGTAAAGGACGCGATGCGAGAGGTGCGCCTGGCCCTGCTGGAGGCGGACGTCAACTATAAGGTGGCCAAGGACTTCACCAACAAGGTGGTGGAGGCCGCCGTGGGCGCCAAGGTGATGGAGAGCCTCACCCCCGCCCAGATGGTCATCAAGATCGTCAACGATCAGCTGGTGGAGCTGATGGGTGGCGAGGCGGCACCTCTGGCCAACGCCAACCGCCCGCCCTGCGTCATCCTGATGTGCGGTCTGCAGGGTGCCGGTAAGACCACCCACAGCGGCAAGCTGGCCAAACTGCTCAAGAGCAAGGGCCATCGCCCCATGCTGGTGGCCTGCGATATCTACCGTCCCGCCGCTATCGACCAGTTGTGCGTGGTGGGCGAACGCATCGGCGTCCCCGTCTTCCAGATGGGCACCGAGAACCCCGTCAACATCGCCAAGGCGGCTGTGGAACACGCCAAGAAGCACGGCAACGACTACGTGCTGCTGGATACCGCCGGTCGTCTGCACATCGACGAGCAGCTGATGGAGGAGCTGAAGAACATCCGCTCCGCCACCAACCCCGCCGAGATTCTGCTGGTCGTGGACGCCATGACCGGTCAGGACGCGGTCAACGTGGCCTCCACCTTCGACGAGGCGCTGGGCATCACCGGCGTCATCCTGACCAAGCTGGACGGCGACACCCGCGGTGGTGCGGCCCTGTCGGTCCGCGCCGTCACCGGCAAGCCTATCAAGTTCGCCGGTATGGGCGAAAAGTTGGAGGACCTGGAGGTCTTCCACCCCTCCCGTATGGCATCCCGTATCCTGGGTATGGGCGACGTGATGACCCTGATCGAGAAGGCGGAGCAGCAGATCGACGAAAAGCAGGCTGAGGAATTGGCCCGCAAGATGGCGGAGAACAAATTCGATATGAACGATCTGCTGGATCAGTTCCGTCAGATTCAGAAGATGGGCGACATCAAGAGCCTGCTGGGTATGATTCCCGGCATGGGCAAGCAGCTCAAGGACGTGGAGATCGATCCCAAGCAGTTCGGCCGCACCGAGGCCATCATCCTGTCGATGACCGCCGCCGAGCGTGCCAACCCCGACCTTATCAACCCCTCCCGCAAGCGACGCATCGCCGCCGGCTGCGGACAGAAGGTGGAGGACGTCAACCGTCTGCTCAAACAGTTCCGCACCATGCAGGATATGATGAAGCAGATGCGCAAGATGAGCAAAAAGGGCGGCCGCGGCGGTATGCCGATGATGCCCGGAATGCCGAATATGGGCGGTATGCCCGGCCTGCCCGGTATGGGCGGCGCCCCCGCAATGGGCGGACGCAAGGCAACGAAGAAAAAGCCGAAGCGCCGCAAATAATTTCAAATTCAGACCGCAAGAGCGGATGAAGATATAAATCAATCAATAATTTTTTTGGAGGTATTTTATTATGGCAGTTAAGATTCGTCTGCGCCGTACCGGCGCCAAGAAGGCCCCTTCCTATCGTGTGGTCGTGGCTGATTCCCGTTATCCCCGTGATGGCCGCTTCATCGAGGAGCTGGGCTACTACA
>JAZREF010000071.1:0-4645 GCA_045660625.1 Acutalibacteraceae bacterium | reverse complement strand
CCCGGTACCCAGCTGACCATGCGTACCTTCCACACCGGTGGTGTCGCCGGCGGTGAGGATATTACCCAGGGTCTGCCCCGCGTTGAGGAGCTGTTCGAGGGCCGTAAGCCCAAGATGCTGGCTCAGATCAGCGAGATCACGGGTGTGGTCCGCCGCGAGGAGAAGAAGAAGAACCTGGTCATCGTCACCTCCGAGGATGGTACCGAGGTCTACGACATCAAGGACGGCAACCGTATCATCGAGCCTCTGACCGAGCGTCTGCAGGGTCGTTTCCTGTGCGAGGACTTCTGCGATGCCGACGGCAACGTGCTGGTTGACCGTGACCACCAGATGAACGATGCTGACGCCAAGTTGATCGACAAGGTGCTGCGTGCGAACGCCACCGACGCCGAGGGCAACGTGGACGACAGCAAGGTGCGTGTCAAGATCCGCTCCGTGCTGAAGTGCGCCGCCGAGAAGGGCGTCTGCGCCTGCTGCTACGGTGCCAACCTGGCCACTACCGACCGCGTCACCGTGGGTGAGGCTGTTGGTATCATCGCCGCCCAGTCTATCGGTGAGCCCGGTACCCAGCTGACCATGCGTACCTTCCACACCGGTGGTGTCGCCGGCGGTGAGGATATTACCCAGGGTCTGCCCCGCGTTGAGGAGCTGTTCGAGGGCCGTAAGCCCAAGATGCTGGCTCAGATCAGCGAGATCACCGGTGTGGTCCGCCGCGAGGAGAAGAAGAAGAACCTGGTCATCGTCACCTCCGAGGATGGTACCGAGGAGCGCACCTACGTGATCACCTACGGTTCTCGTCTGCGCTCCTGCATCGAGGATGGCTACGTCATCCAGAAGGGCGAGTGCATCACCGAGGGTTCTATGAGCCCCCACGACGTGCTGGAGGTCTGCGGCGAGTCCGCTGTTCAGGACTACCTGATCAAGGAAGTGCAGATTACCTACCGTACCCAGGGTGTTGATATCAACGATAAGCACATCGAGGTTATCGTCCGCCAGATGATGCGCAAGGTGCGCATCGAGGATTCCGGCGATACCAACCTGATTAACGACGCTGTGGTGGATAAGTCCGAGCTGTACGTGGAGAACAAGGCTGTTCTGGCCCGCATCGCCGCCGGCGAGGTGAACGAGAACGGCGAGCCTCTGCGCACCGCCACTGTGACCCCCATCCTGCTGGGTATCACCAAGGCCTCTCTGGCCACCGACAGCTTCCTGTCTGCCGCCTCCTTCCAGGAGACCACCCGCGTGCTGACCGACGCCGCCATCAAGGGCAAGGTCGATCCTCTGCTGGGTCTGAAGGAGAACGTCATCATCGGTAAGCTGATCCCCGCCGGTACCGGTATGCAGTGCTACAACGACGTCCGCGTCAAGGATAACCGCGCTCCTAAGAACGCCTTCAGCGTGCTGGATGAGTTGCTGACCGAGTCCGACGAGGACGAAGAGGGCCAGCCCGAGCTGCTGGACGAGGAGTAATCCTCGCCTCTGAATAGAGCAAGCGAAACCCCCGAGAGAAATCTCGGGGGTTTCTTGCGTTTTGGGAGATTTGGGCGGGCGGCAGGTTGCCGCCCCTACGATGTCATGCTGATCTTGATAGCCTTCCCCTCGAGGTCGATTTCCCCCGATAGCGGGGGAAAATGTCACCGCAGGTGACAAAAGGGGGGCCGTTTCGCGGCGAGCGAAAAGGTGGCCGAGCGGTAGCGAGGTCGGATGAGGTGTTGCCGGAGGCAATGACAATCCCTCCGTCTGTGGCAGCTAACAGGTCGCTATCTACTTCACCCTTCTTGACACGCCGCGTCTATTAATGGTATATTTTCTTTATTAAAGAGAGGGGAGGGGAGGGGAGAGCGTGAACACCTGCACCTTTTTGGCTTTTGGCGATCTGCACCATTATGCGCGGCGTGCGTTGTCTGGATTTAAATTCCGCTGCCTATCAGTACGTGAGCCCGCCCTTTCCGCGGTATTCGGCGGAGGTGCTGGCGCTGGCTCACGGGATGGCGTACACCCTCAATTTCTCTGAACCGTTGTCGGCGCTGGTGACGCTGGAGGGGAATTCCCGCAGCCACATCCGCGGCCTGAGCAGCGAGTTTCTGTTCGGCCTCACCGACGCCGACGTGGAGGAGATGGACGGGGGACGGCTGTCCTGCCTGCACCGCTCGGTGCCCTTCATCCGCGATTACGAGGTGGATTTGGACGCCGAAACGGTGACCCGTTCGCGGGATTGACCGCTTTACAAAGCTACGCGTTTGTGCTATACTAATTTAGTTAACTATTATATACCTTTTCTCTCAGGAGGAAAAGCGAATGAAAGTGTTTATGAAAACGGCGTTGGCTCTGTTGCTGGCCGCCTTATTGCTGGCCGCGTCAGCGGTCGGCGTACTCCCCGTGGCGGCGGACGGCGCGGACACCGACCTGCTGGTGTACGAGATTGTGGACGGTGGCGCCGTGATCACCGACTGCGACACCGAGATCGAGGGCCTGCTGGTGTTCCCCGAAGAAATCGAGGGCTGTCCCGTCACCGCCATCGGTGACAAGGCTTTTGAGAATTGTGTCAGCCTGACCTACGTGGTGATTCCCGAGACGGTGACCTCCATCGGCGCCTCGGCGTTTTACAGTTGCAAAGGGTTGATCGAGGTGGCCATCCCCGCCTCGGTGACCACCATCGGCACCAATGCCTTTGGCAATTGTATGAATATGGAACTCATCGATGTGGATGAGAAAAACCCCGCCTACTGCGACGAGGACGGCATTCTATTCAGCAAGGACAAGACCCAGCTGCTGCGTATGCCCAACAGTCACAAAAAAAAGACCTACACCATCCCTGACGGGGTGACCACGATTGCCGGAAGAGCTTTCTTTGGATGTGCGGGATTGACCTCCGTTACGTTCCCCGACAGCGTGACCACCATCGGTGTTAATGCGTTTCATTTTTGTCCCAGTCTGACCGAGGTGACGCTGCCCAAGAATCTGAAGGTGTTGGACTATGGAGTATTCTCCGGTTGTAGCGGTTTGGAAGAAATTGCGTTGCCTGATGGTCTTGAGCAGATCGGCACCTCCGCATTCGGCGGTTGCAGCAGTTTAACGAAGGTAACCATACCGGATACGGTTACGATGATTGGCGATAGCGCCTTCGCCGGTTGCGGCAGCCTGACGCAGATCACCATCCCCGATGGCGTGACCGCCATTGACAAGAAAACCTTTTTCCGGTGCAACAGCCTGACCGAGATCACGTTGCCTGCCGGTGTCACTACGGTGGGCGATCAGGCTTTCTTCTTCTGCGACAACCTGAAGAAGGTGACGCTGGGTGACGGCTTGGTCACCATCGGCAACGAAACCTTCGCCGGTTGTCATCAACTGACTGACGTAACCCTGCCTGCCGGTTTGGTGGCGGTGGGCGACTACGCCTTCCAGTACTGCTTCTCCCTGGCGGCGGTGGACCTGCCCGCCGCCGTGACCACCATCGGCAACGGCGCCTTTGCCGGTTGCACCGAGTTGACCTCCGTGACCATCCCCGAGGGGGTCTCGGTGATTCAGGGCAGCACCTTCCGCGGTTGCACCAAGCTTGCCTCTTTGACCATCCCCATTAAGGTGACCGCCGTGGAGTTCGGCGCCTTTTACGGTTGCTCTGGCCTCAAGGAGGTCACCTACGCCGGCACGGCGCTGGAGCGAAACCAGATCGATCTGGGCGACGAGAACGAGCCGCTGGAGCGGGCCACCTGGAGCTGCGGCTACGTGAAGGAGGAGGAAGGCGCCAGCAAGCCCAAGGACTTCTACGAACTGCCGGTGGAGGGCGTCATTATCCCGCCTTTCCTCAAGGTGGTGCTGTACATTGTGGCCGTCGGCCTGGGTATCGGATTCATCGTCCTGCTGTTCCTCAACAAGTCTGAAGATTGAGTGTAAAACCGAGTCTGCGGCGTGTCCGCGGGCTCGGTTTTTTCGCTTATGGGACGGCAATCGGCGTATTTTGGGCAAAACGGCAAAAAACATATCCGTCAGACCGCGTCACACCTTGTAAAATCGGCATTATCACCTATTGACACGCTTCAAATCCTGTGCTAAAATGTGTAATTGTGGTATGATGCGTAAGTATGGGTGAAAAGGCGGCTTTTGGCCGAAAGAACACCCCTCATACCCGCCTAAACGTTGGTTTTAGAGGCCGTTTGACGGCGGCCTTTAAGATAAATTTTTATTGGAGGTGAATTTATGCCTACTTTTAACCAGTTGGTGCGCAAGGGTCGTCAGGATCTGGAGAAGAAAGCCAAGGCTCCCGCTCTGTTGAAGGGTTGGAACTCTAAGAAGCGCGTGGCTATCGACCAGAACTCCCCCCAGAAGCGTGGTGTCTGCACTGCCGTTAAGACTTCTACCCCTAAGAAGCCTAACTCCGCTCTGCGTAAGGTTGCCCGTGTGCGTCTGTCTAACGGAATCGAGGTTACTTCCTACATTCCCGGCGAGGGCCACAACCTGCAGGAGCACAGCGTGGTGCTGATCCGTGGCGGCCGTGTTAAGGACCTGCCCGGTGTGCGTTATCACATCGTGCGTGGTACTCTGGATACCCAGGGTGTCGCCAACCGTAAGCAGGCCCGTTCTAAGTACGGTGCCAAGCGTCCCAAGGCCGGTGCGGCCAAGAAGTAAGACATCCACTCAGCGGCTA
>JAZREF010000070.1:0-46306 GCA_045660625.1 Acutalibacteraceae bacterium | reverse complement strand
CACCACCCTGGCCACCCTGTGCGTGAGATAGTAATCATTAATATACAGAACCAGCCGCTGCCCGTATGGGCCAGCTGCTGTTTTGTTTCTATATAGCACGGTTTTTTGTTTGTAAATAGAGATATTTTCTCTCCTCCCACTCCCCAAAACCCTACTTTGAAAAAAATTTAACAAACTTGTATACTTTTTCGCGTTAAAGCATTGACATTTTAAAGTGACAGAGTTATAATACCCCATATCCTTCACATACACTTTGGGTGGGGTGGGTAAGTAACGCGTCTTGTCTTCCTTCCCGCCCCACCCCGAGTGAAGGTGGGATAAATGAAATTTGGAGGTATGAGACATGGCAAGAGTGTACAATTTTTCCGCAGGTCCTTCCATGCTGCCCGAGGCCGTATTGACCAAGGCCGCGGCCGAGATGCTGGACTATGAGGGTAGCGGTCAGTCCGTTATGGAGATGTCTCATCGATCTAAGGTGTACCAGAGCATTATCGACACCGCCGAAGCCCTGCTGCGCGAGATCATGAACATCCCCGATAATTACAAAGTTCTGTTCCTGCAGGGTGGCGCCTCGTCACAGTTTGCGATGGTACCCATGAACCTGATGACCGGTAGCGGCAAGGCCGACTATATCATCACCGGTCAGTGGGCAAAAAAAGCCTACAAAGAGGCCGCTCGTTACGGCAACGCCCGCGCCGTGGCCTCCTCCGAGGATAAGACCTTCTCCTACATCCCCAAGGTGGCCAAGGAAGATCTGGACCCCGAGGCGGACTACGTCCACATCTGTATGAACAACACCATCTACGGCACGGTCTATCACGATCTACCCGACACGGGCGACGTGCCGCTGGTGGCGGATATTTCCTCCTGCATCCTGTCGAAGCCCATCGACGTGAGCAAGTTTGGCATCCTGTACGCCGGTGCTCAGAAGAATATGGCCCCCTCCGGCGTGACGGTGGTCATCATCCGCGAGGATCTCATCGGTAAGGCGATGGACATCACCCCCACGATGTTCAACTATCAGACCCACGCCGACAATGGCTCGATGTTCAACACCCCGCCCTGCTACACCATCTACGTGATGAAACTGGTGCTGGAGTGGATTAAGAACGAGGTAGGCGGCTTGGAGGCGATGCAGGCCATCAACGAGAAAAAGGCCGCCATGCTGTACGACTTCCTGGACAATTCCAAGTTATTTAAGGGTACCGTGGTGCCCGAGGATCGTTCGCTGATGAACGTGCCCTTCGTGACGGGTGACGCCGACCTGGACGCCAAGTTTGTCAAGGAGTCCACCGCCGCCGGTTTTGTCAACCTGAAGGGTCACCGCTCGGTGGGCGGTATGCGCGCCTCCATCTACAACGCCATGCCGGTGGAGGGCGTCGAAAAGTTGGTTGCTTTTATGAAGCAATTTGAAGAGGAGAATGCGTAATGAAAATTTGTACGCTGAATAAAATCGCCGCCTGCGGTACCGACCGCTTGGCAGGCTACACCATCGCAGATGATATGGCGGACGCCGCCGGTGTGCTGGTGCGCTCTGCGGCGATGCACGATATGGATTTGCCGGACACCCTGCTGGGCATCGCCCGCGCCGGCGCCGGCGTCAACAACATCCCCATCGACAAGTGCAGCGAGCAGGGCATCGTGGTGTTCAACACCCCCGGCGCCAACGCCAACGCCGTGAAAGAGTTGGTGCTGGCAGGTCTGTTCCTGGCCAGCCGCAACGTGGTGGACGGTATCGCCTGGGCCGGCTCCCTCAAGGGCGAGGGCGACGCGGTGGGCAAGCTGGTGGAGAAAGGCAAGAGCGCCTACGCCGGTCCTGAGATTCTGGGCAAGAAACTGGGTGTCATCGGTCTGGGCGCCATCGGCGTGCTGGTGGCCAACGCCGCCGTGGCGCTGGGTATGGACGTCTACGGCTACGACCCCTACCTGTCGGTGGACGCGGCGTGGAAGCTGTCCCGCCACATCCATCACGCCAACACCTTAGACGAGATCTACGCCGAGTGCGATTACATCACCGTCCACGTGCCGCTGGTGGCGGACACCAAGGGTATGCTGGGTGAGGCCGCCTTCGCCGCCATGAAGGACGGCGTGCGCATCCTCAACTTCTCCCGCGCAGGCCTGGTGGACAGCGACGCCATGCTAGCCGCCCTGGCGGCGGACAAGGTAGCCGCCTACGTGGTGGACTTCCCCACCGACGAGATGCTGGGCGTGCCGAACGTGGTGGCCATCCCCCACCTGGGCGCCTCCACCCCCGAGAGCGAGGACAACTGTGCCGTCATGGCCGCCAACCAGTTGAAGGCCTACTTGGAGAACGGTAACATCATCAACTCGGTCAACTTCCCCGACGTAGACGTCCCCCGCGCCGGCGACGTGCGTGTCTGCGTACTGTACCCCAACATCCCCAATATGCTGGCGCAGATTTCCTCGGTGGTGTCCGCCTGCGGCGTCAACATCGCCTCCATGACCAACAAATCCCGCAAAGACCTGGCCTACACCCTGCTGGATGTGGAGGGTGCCGTCTGCGACGACGTAGCGGACAAAATCGCCGCCATCGACGGCGTCATCCGCGTGCGGGTGCTGTAATTACGAATTCATTGTTTTTCCTCTACATATAGAAAGAGCCTGGCTGCTATCAGCCAGGCTCTTTCGCTTTTTTGTTGTTATCGATCGATGTGCAGGATGGTGCCGTTGCCGGCGGAGCCGGAGCCGTACCAGTTACCCATACCGATGAAGAGGTTGTCCGCATCCACCGCAAAGGAGGTGGGCGCCAGCGCGTAGCTGAAGGAGGCCTCGGCGCGCAGGGTGGAGGGGTTGTCGGCGGTGGTGCTGTACACCGTCACCTGATACTGGCCGTCCTTTTCATAGGCGCTCAGCAGATACAGGCGTCCCTTCAGCGTGGCCATATCGTACACGGTGGCGTCGTTGGGCAGGGTCACCTGGGTGTAGGTCTCGAAATCAGAGGTATAGAACAGATAGCCGGTGGAGAGGAACATCTTGTCACCCAGAGCCGCCTTCGACCACAGGGGCAGATAGGCGGGGCTGTACTTACCGCCGTGGGTGGCTTCCTTCAGGTCGGCCACGTACTCGAAGCGGTCCTCGGCGATGTTGTAGTGGTACATCTCGAAGACGGCGCGGGACAGGGTCTCGTCCTCGTACCAGAAGTCGGCGTAGAGATTGTCGCCCAGCACGTACAGGTTGGAGCAGCGGATAACCACGCTGTTGCTGGTGTCCACGGGCTGGCCGTTCTTGTACAGCGGCAGAGTCTGATAGGTCTTACCGTCCTCGGTGTAGGCGACGGGGTACTCGCCGCGGTTGGCGCCGATACCGGCGTACATACGGCCCTGGAACCAGGCGATGTCAAAATTGTGCAGGCCGAAGGGCAGTATCTCCTGCTTGACCCATTCGCCGTTCAGGCGCTCGTAGTAGGAGCCGTACTTGGGGCTGGCCACGGGATCAAAGCCGGGGATGGTGAGCACGCCGTTGATGTTGATGAAGCGGCCCACCTGCTCGTCGGGGATGGTGGTCTCCACCGTCCAGTTGTCGGGGGCGCTCAGGGGTGCGGACAGGATGGGGGCGTCGCCGGGATTCTTACTGTAATCGCCGCAACCGACGTACAGGCGGCCGTCGAGGATGGCCATGTCCCAGGCGCAACGGGCCAGGTAGTTGTTGGGATAATACTCCGCGGCGGGGGTGCCCAGTACGGTGTACTTGCTGGCGGTGGCCGCCTTAGGCTGCTTGTCCTCGATGATGATGGTGGGGATGCCGTTGATGATCTGTTGCAGGCTGCCCAGATCCTTGTTGTTCACCTTGGTGTCGCCGTTGACGTCGGCGTCGCCGTCGGCGGTGTCCTCCCAACCGTTGATGATCTGCTGCAGATTGCCCAGATCGCGGTTGTTCACCTTGCCGTCGCCGTTGACGTCGCCCACCATCTGCATGGCGGCGTGGGCATAGGACATGGTGCCGGCAGACAGCACGCCCGCCAGCATCGCCACGACCAGTAACATCGTAAACACGCGTTTCATATCGAAACCCCATTTCTGAACGAAATTATATAAATGCGCGTAAAAATCCATTATTATATACATAATACCAAATGGAGACCCGCTCTGTCAATAGAAAAAGCCTGACCAAAACGGTCAGGCTTTTTGATTATTCATCCAGAGCGATGATGTCCTCTAAGGTCTCGCGGCGGACGGCCACGTAATTGTCGCCGCCACGGAGCATCACCACGGGAGGACGGGGGATGCGGTTGTAGTTGGACGCCATAGAGTAGTTGTAGGCGCCGGTGGTCAGCACCGCCACCAGCTCGCCGCGAGCCATATCGGCCGGCAGAGCCACGTCCGGCTGGATGATATCGCCGCTCTCGCAGCAGCGACCCACCACGTCGGCCACCATATCTCTGTCCGCACCCAAGCGGGTGGCGGGCAACACGGTGTACGCCGAGCCGTACAGCGCAAAGCGGGGATTATCGGTCATACCGCCGTCGATGGAGACGTAATTCTTGTACCCCTCAATCTTCTTCACCGCGCCCACGGTGTAGAGGGTGAGACCGGCGTCCGCCACGATGGAGCGGCCGGGCTCCATATAGACGTGGGGCATCTCGATGCCCGCCGCGGCCACCTTGTCCTTCATATACGCGGCCACGGTGCGGATGTTGGCGGCAATGTCGATGACGGGATCAGCCGCCACGTAGCGCACGCCGTAACCGCCGCCGATGTCCAACTTCTCGGCAGAGTAGCCGTAGGTTGCCTTCATCTCAGCGAGGAAATCCACCATCACGTCCACGGTGGCGATGTACACGTCGGAATCGAAGAGCTGGGAGCCGATGTGGCAGTGGAAACCGCACAGTTTCACGTTGGCGGCATCCAGCGCCTGCGCCGTGATGCGGGCGGCGTCGCCCGTCACGATGGCGGAGCCGAACTTGGAGTCCACCTTGCCGTTGTTCACCGCCTCGTAGGTGTGGCAGTCGATGCCGGGGGTGATGCGCAGCATCACCGGCTGGACAACGCCCTTCTCCCCTGCGATGGCGTCGATGGCTGCCAGCTCCTCGGGGTGATCCACCACAAAGGTGCCCACACCGTGGTCGATGGCGTAGGCAATATCAAAATCCGTCTTGTTGTTGGAGTGAAAATAGACGTTAGCCATAGGGAAGCCCGCCGCATAGGCGCTGGCCATCTCGCCGCAGGACACCACGTCCACACCCACCGCTTCCTCCGCCATAATGGCGTACATTCGCTTAAAGGAGCAGGCCTTGGAGGCGTAGAGGAGGTGACCCTTGTCACCAAAGCACTCCCGCAGGGTGTCGCGGTACACCGCCACACGGTTGCGGATGCGGTCCTCGTCCATCAGATAGAGGGGGGTGCCGTATTTCGCCGCCAGGTCGGCGGTGTTCTGCCCCGCAAAGTGCAAAACGCCGTCCACGGCGGTCAAATTTTCACAAATCAGATCGTTAGAAAAGTCCATTGGAGTAAAAGTCCTTTCGATTAGAGCATTTTTGCTCTCAATTCGTCCGCAGAGAGGGGGGACAGGTCGGCGGGAGCCACGTCAAACACCGTCTTGCACCCGCACTCGCCGCGATCGGCCGCCTTGTACACGGCGCGGGCGTAAGCCACCAGCACGCTGGCGGTGAATTCGGGGTTGGAGTCCAGTTTGAGACTGTACTCGATGGTGTGCTTGTGCTCGCCCGCCTTGCCGGTGACGCCGGTGCGGATGACGAAGCCGCCGTGGGGGATGCCGCTGTGGTTGGCCGCCAACTCCTCGGCGGTGATAAAGGTCACAGTGGTGTCGTAGTCGGCGAAATAGTTGGGCATGGTCTTGATTTCCTGCTCAATGCGGGCCAAGTCGGCGCCCTCCTCCGCCACCACGTAGCACTCGCGCAGATGCTTCTGGCGGGTGGTGAGGTCGGGATTAGAGCCGCTGCGCACCGCCTCCAGTGCCGCGTCAATGGGCACGGTGTACTGGCGGGCATCCGCCACGCCGTCGATGCGGCGAATGGCGTCGGAGTGGCCCTGGCTGACGCCGCGACCCCAGAAGGTGTAATCCTTGCCCTCAGGCAGGATGGCGGAGGCGTACAGGCGGTTGAGGGAGAACATACCGGGGTCCCAGCCACCACTGATCAGCGCCACGGTGCCGCCCTCTTTGGCGGCGGCGTCCACCGCCGCAAAATGGGCGGGGATAGCGGCGTGGGTGTCAAAGCTGTCCACCACGTTGTATTCTTTCGCCAGCGCGGGGGTCATCTTAGGCAGGTCGGTGGCCGAGCCGCCGCAGATGATCACCACGTCGATATTCTCTTTATGCGCCGCCAGGTCGTCCACGTGGTACACGGGGGCGCCCAGCACGGTGTGCACGCTCTCGGGAGGGCGGCGGGTGAACACACCCACACACTCCGCATCGGGAGCCTGCCGCAGGGCACACTCCACGCCACGGCCCAAATTGCCGTAGCCGTAAATAGCGATTTTCATAAAATCACTCCTGTTTGTGAATTAGATGAGGTTCTGCTCGCGCATCAGGGCGTAAAGTTTCTCCGCGTTCTGCTCCTCCATAGAGGTCAGGGGCAGGCGCAGATAGTTCTCGCAATAGCCCATCTTGGCCATCGCCGCCTTGACGGGGATGGGGTTGACCTCGCTGAACAGCGCGTCGATGAGGGGCAGATACTCCAACTGCTTAGCGGTAGCGGCGGCGGAGTTGCCCTCCAGATAGTCATGACACATCTTAGAGGTCTCGGCGGGCAGCAGCTGGGACAGAACCGAGATGACGCCCTTGCCGCCCAAGCTCAGGACGGGGACGATCTGGTCGTCGTTGCCGGAATAGATGTCGATCTTGTCGCCGCACAGATGCGCCACCTGGGCGATCTGGGAGATGTTGCCGCTGGCCTCCTTGATACCCACGATGTTGGGGTGGTTGGCCAGCTCGGCCACGGTAGCGGGGGCGATATTGCAGCCGGTGCGGGAGGGAACGTTGTACAGGATGCAGGGCACCGAGCTGGCGTCGGCGATGTCGGTAAAGAACTTCACCAGACCCTTCTGGGTGGCCTTGTTGTAATAGGGGGTCACCAGCAGAACGGCGTCGGCGCCTACCTCGCCCGCGTACTTGGTCAGGTCGATGGCGTAGGCGGTGTCGTTGGAGCCGGTGCCGGCGATGACGGGGACGCGGCCGGCCACACGCTCAACGCAGTAGCGGATGACCTCCTTGTGCTCGTCGTCGGACAGAGTGGAAGCCTCGCCGGTGGTGCCCGCCACCACGATGGCGTCGATGCCACTCTCGATCTGCCAGTCGATCAGGCGGCCGAAATTCTCATAGTCCACGCCCTCGGCGGTCATAGGCGTGACAATGGCGGTAGCGGCGCCGGTAAAGATGGTGTTCTTCATAATCTATCGTTCCTTTCTGTCAGGAGAATATACAGTAAAAAAGGGATAGCCAACGCTATCCCACACAGCACCCCTATTGGGGTAGGATGGTGATAGCCCTCCGCATCTCTGCGACAACAGGACGGATATTCTCCGCGCTGCCAGCCGACCGTGTGCCACCACAGCCGCTTCGGCATCGTCCCCTTTCCCCCACGGCTGCGGCAGCCACCCACACGGGCTGAAAGCGGGGTACTCTTGACGCGATGCGCCTCTATCTACTACGTGAGCAAGTGTAGCACAATCGTTAGTATTTTGTCAACACTTTTCTTCTTTTATTAGGAATAGAGCGCAATTGTGGGTTGACAAAGGCGGGGATTGCTGTGTATAATAGGCCTGTTACTCGGAGATGTACCCAAGTGGCTGAAGGGTCCGCACTCGAAATGCGGTAGGGAATTTGTGGATGGGTCTTTACAAATGGCTCAACTGCAAGGGTTTTTGAGGTGTTCAAAAATCATACCGCAAATTTTCTAACAGTCTTTCTAACAGTTTTACAACTATATCTGCCCAAAAACATGTTATATACGGAGAGTTGTCCGAGTGGTCGAAGGTGCGAAACTCGAAATTTCGTGTTGGTGATGAGCCAACCTAGGGTTCGAATCCCTAACTCTCCGCCAAAGAATAACCGTCATTCTGATACAAAGGAATGACGGTTATTTTATGCATAAATCGATGTTTTGACAACTTTTATCCGTTAAAATCACCAGAGTGCATATTTATATCCTTTTTAATCGTTGAAGATTGATAATCGTTAAATTGTAGGCGATAATCGTTAAGCAACACGACAATTAAAAGAGCGGTCAAGGTTTTATCCTTGGCCGCTCTTTGTTATATTCTATCGCCGTAGGGCAGTGCCCTAATGTACTCTTCCATATATGCAAAGTCTGGAGTTCCGTCCTCGGCTTGGGGAAGTTTTAGTACGGTGTCTTTCATCTTCTCAAGCGTCCATTTGCGACCATAGCTAAAGCGATAGCGGTTAGCCTTAATGACTGTCACGATAAAGAGTGCGTTATACTTGTTCATCACCCATCCATCGGCATAGAGAATATTCACATCATCAGAGGCCCAAAAAGGCTCTGCTTGGTAAAAGGCTTCGCCAACGCTACCGTTGTAATTTACCGTTATGCAGTTCGGCGCACTAATTTCCTCCGGCTCAACTTGTATATGCTGACGGACACCATTGTTTTCGCTGATAGCGCCGAGGAAATTTGTGTTTCCGTCAATCATATCCGCCTTCGTCAAACGACGTCCTTTAACAAATCGGAACAGGTCCCCCATTCGATATTCAGACCAGTTTTCTTTGCTGATCGAGTGCGTGGCAACGTTTCTTGTTGTAATAGGAGTAACTGCCACCTTTGCAACCCACTCTGGGACAGTATCCGGCAAGTCGATATCTTTTAGGGTTTTATCTGCTTGTCTACCATAACTAAACCGAAATGCATTCTTTTGAATACAAGTACAATAGAAAAGTTTTTCTTGTAACGTCATCGGGCATTTGGCTGTCAATACCGCAATTTGGTGCGCTACATAACACGGCTCCATTTGCAAATGAGCCGCTAAAACGGTTCCTTTTAATGGAACAGTTATTACACCTGCAGGATATAGTTTTACACCTTCGGTAGCAGCGACCCGTCCAACCACGCTGTTGTTGCCTCCTTGTGAGCTAACGAAGTTTATTCCGTTTGCATCGGGTGATAATTCAGCAAAGATAAGTGTGTGCGGATATTCGATAGTAAACAGATCACTGAGCTTCATATACATCACCACACCTTACAAGATACGCCAAGTAATCATTTACTGTTTGCTGAAAATCTGCTTGCGCTAACGTTGAGTAGTCCGTTTTCATATATGCTTCACATAACCACTCGTCCTCGTCAGTTACTTTGTGGCGCGCACTTAGGCCGTCCTCTACATCTTTGTAGCGATAGAGGTCCAGCCACCGCGTCTGGATAGCGTTCCATTTTTCATATACATCTACACGCCCCAGTTTTTTGCGCTTGACAAAGCCATCATCTTTGCAGTATCCAAAGAAGGTTTCGTGGTTGCTGTCGTGAGGGCAGTGTGCCTTCCAAACCATGACGCACACATTCGTTCCGGTTGGGTAGAAGATATCATCAGGCATGGAAAAAACTGCATCTAGAGTGTGTTTCTGGAATAACCGTTTGCGAACATCCTTAAACTTGGTACCAATAGCGCAGCTCATGGGAACAACTACTACGCCAGTTCCGTTCACGGTGAGAATGTCCAACAGGTGTTCCACAAATTCCAATTCGACCACATCGTCTTGGGAGTAGGGCGGATTTATCAGCCCGATATTGATGTTCTTGTTCTTTAGCTTGCGGACAATTTCAGGCTTGAAACAGTCACCATGCTCTATGTTAGACTTGCCATCCTTGCGAATAATCATGTTGGCAACGGCAAGGGTATACAGTTCGTCGTCGAACTCCACACCATATAAGCCGTCTTCTCTAATGCGCTCAACCTCTTCCGAATTAGCATCCTTGAACATCATACTCATGGCGGTCACAAGGAATGAGCCGGAGCCGCAGCAGATATCTACAACACGGCTGTTCTTGTTGACACCGGCCAGATTGCACATAAACTCGGTCAAGTGTTGGGGGGTTAGAACTATGCCGAGGCCGCTACCGTCACCGCCGGAATACTTGATAAACTCGTGGTAGAAAACACCCAGCGCATCAATGGTGCTGTCGGCGTGGTCCATCATGGGCTTGATCTTCATTTCGAGTTCTTCAATGTACCAGACAATAGACTTCTTGTTTCCAAGGGGGATAGCCGCAAACTTGGAGTTGTCCAACAGGTTCTTAAATGCCTGCTTGATATACTGGATACGGTTATACTTGATACCGCTATCGCGGAGCACGTTGTCGATTGCGCTTGTAATGTTGGTAATAACGCTGTTGAATGACGGCAGATTGATATAAGTCTTTGCAAAATCATCATCGTTCAGCGCGATAAGGATACCAGCGATGAAAATAGGTTTGTGGCGCTCTGTCATTTTAATTTCACGCAGATACTCGTGCATATCAATGGCGGTCTCGCGAATGCCGTCAAGGGAGTATTCGCGCTGAATCTTTTTGCCCTTAACCAAGTCGACATAGTTTTTGGGTTCAAGAATAATGTCTCTGGCCTTACGCAGTTCGGTATATTCGTCCTGCCCTTTACTCCATAGAAACGCGCTTGCGCGGAGTGTTTCGCGCTTAGTGCCGCTGACGGCAACGGCAATAACATTGTAGTCCTCTTTCAGAAACTTAGCGTAGTAAAGTGCGCCGTCGACAGCGTAGTCCTTGGGGTGATCGCGATCCGCAGTCTCGTGCTTTGTGACAGATTTCTTACACTCGACAACAATAATCGTGGTAACATCATCTTTAAAGGTGATAATGAATTCCGGCAAGGCTTTTCCGGAGCCACCGAGTGAGAAGTCGTCCAAAGCGCAGACCTTCGGTTTGCCACCGGCCTTCTTCAGCAACCGCTCCACCTTGTCAACATCAGCCACGTCGCCCTGAGGGAAAACATAGCCAAAGTCATTCTCTCCGATCGTGCATTTCATGCTTTGGAGCGTAATGCTCTCAGTGAATTGTTCAATGGGCATTTTTCTTTCCTCCAACCAGTTTTTCTATTTCTTGCATTTTGGCAATTACAGCACTTCCAGTTTCGGTTACGCAGTAACTGCCTTTTTTCTTTTGTTCTACACACCCTGCCGATTGCAGTGCCTGCAGCCACTTGTTCACTGTCGCCGGGCTACTGCCGAACTCAACGGCAAGTTCCTCTTGTGAGTAGTTGATAATCGCACCACGAGAGGTCGCCTGCTCCTGACTCTTCAGCCAATTTAGAAAGTGGTACTCCTTTGAGCCGAACAACAGTATTGACTTTTCCATCACGGCGGCACCACCTCGATTCTATAATTTTTTATAGTATTTTACACCTTTTATATATTTCATTATACTATAAAATTTTATAATGTCAAGAGTGTGTATAGTTGAAATTTTTCTAACACTTTTCTAACAGTGATGCAAAAACCGGTTAACTCACTCCAAAAGTTCCCATTGATAAACAGAAGAAAATTAATGAAAATCGCACTATCACGGGCTTTGTCCTTATTTCAAGGCTAATCAAAACCAATTAAGATTTCGTGTACCACACTCGAAATGCGGTAGGGTGTTAATAGCACCGCGAGAGTTCAAATCTCTCCATCTCCGCCAAATAATAACCGTAATCTTGATACAAGGTTGCGGTTATTTTCTTTTTATGGTATAATGAAGAAAAAGGCGGTGATCATATGAATAGAAAGCAAAGTATTTATACATTGACCATTAGTACTCCAGATGGAGTGATTGATGTACCTATCCAGCATAGAGTAGTTAATGAAAATGATGATAATATGCAAACAACAATCAGCGTCAAAATCGAAGGACACGAAATGAGATTCGATGCAGAAACAACAGAAGATGTGTTGATTAAGTTTGCAAAAAAGCTACCTGTTGGCTGGAATATTAAGTCTTGCTTATCTTGTCGCTACGGGCATTTTTGTCCTGTGGGAAATGCAGACAACGAGTTGTTTTGCGTGACCGAATTTGAACCAAAAGAAATCAGTGATTTATGGCAAGTTACAGAAGATGATGCGGAACGAAACAAAAGAAGTAGAAATCTGTTCCACCTTTGTGAGCAATATTTACCACAAGCAAGCGACTATCTCACTTATAGCGACTACCTTTCAGAGGTGAATCATCACTAAATGCACCCCCTAAATCTAATTTGCACCCCCTTTGGCTCAAAATGCACCCCCTAAAATGACTTTGCACCCCCTAACCTTAAAAGGGGGTGCATTTGTATCAAAATTAGGGTCAGTCTTCAAAAAAGAAGCACCACCGGATGGTGGTGCTTCTTTTTTCGATGAAGTGCGTTTGAACGCGAGCGGTGCGAGCACCGCGGGCAACGCCTGCGAGCGCCGCCGGTGGCGGATGCAGCGAGCAGGGGTTGGTGCAGCGGTCGAAATGCGGCGAGCGATGAGCGAGAAAACCGCATTTCCGGCACCGCAAACTGGGCAATCAAATCTCTCCATCTCCGCCAAAAAAGAAACCTGCCCTCTCGGGCAGGTTTCTTTTTTCGTGATGTGGGAGTAGTCTGAAATCTCGTTAGTTTGCCGCAAGGCAAACTACAGAAGATTGCGCAGCAATCGACGGAGTTCAAATCTCTCCATCCGCTCCCGCACCACAAGCTGGGCAATCTCATCTCTCCAACTCCTCTCTTTCGGGCGGTCGAGGGCGCCCGCCCCTACACAATCACATCCAACGCAATCCTTTTCCCCAAAATTCCCTCACCCCTTGCAATTTTCGCGCTTTTATGCTATACTATGCCATATTCCACACGAAACGAGGTGAACAGGATGATCGGGCATCAAAAACGCAACTACAACGAATACGAATACGGACACCACCATCAACCCGAATACAAGCGCCGCCGCAAGCGCAACCCCCGTCTCAAGGCGCTGGACACCGTCCTGTTCACGCTGGTGATCGTCGCCCCCCTCACCGGACTGGCGATGTGGCTGGTGGAGGTGCCCATCTCCCTGCTGTGGCTGGGCTGGTACACCGCCATCACCCAGGTTGTGGCGGGCGCCCTGTTCCTCATCCTCACCTCTCTAGGTGTGGGCGGATTCGGCAAGGTGGGGTATTTCTTCACCCACACCCGCGGCAAGCGGTGGATGACCACCGACGAGGCCAAGGGCAACACCTATCTCATCGGCGGCTTTATGCTGATCATCGGCATCCTGGTCGCCCTGCTGACCTTCAAATTCGCATAACGCGGCCTGCGCCGTTAAAAAATCCCCGACGGATATCCGTCGGGGATTTTCTTTTTTGCTCTTACACCTTGTTCAGGCGCACCTGATTGGGGGTACACCCATAACGGCGGCGGAACAGACGACCAAAATGGTTGTAGTCAAAGAACCCCACCGCCTGCGCCACCTCGGTGACGGTATACTCCTCGGTCTGCAGCAGATTCATCGCCTTGCGCAGGCGAATCTCATTGATGTACTGCAGGGGCGCCTGACCCACGCCGTCGCGGAACAGGTGACCCAACCGATCGGGGCTGAGGCAGAGAATCTCCGCCAACTGCGCCACCGAAATGCGGTCGGCGTAGTGCTGCTCGATGTAATTGAGCGCCGGCTGCAACCGCTCCAGATCCCGACGGCGCTTGACCAGGTCCTTGACCGGCATCGCCTCGGCGACGTGGTGGCGGCACAGGTACACCAGCAGCTCGGTTACCAGCGCGCGACACAGGGGGCGGTAGCCCTCCTGCTCCCCCTCCCGCTCGGCGAAGATGCGGGAAAAGAGTTCGCCTACGTGGCTGTCGCCGCGGACCAGAGACTGAAAACGCCAGTTTTTCTCCCCCAATTCACGGGATAAATCCGACGGATCGAACACCAGCAGCACCGCCTCGTAGGGCACGGCGGTGCTGTAACCGGCGTGGAGTTCGTTGCGGTTGGCGATGACCAGATCCCCCGCCTGCACCTGATAGCACTGGCGGTCGATGTGGAACACCGCGTTGCCCTGCAGGATATAGTGCATCTCCACGTGCTCGTGCCAGTGGCTGGCGAAGGCCTCGCCGCACTCGGTGTGACTGTTGCGTGCCAGCTGGACGGGGAGTTCCTCGTCGCTGAGCACCTTTTTCTCATACAATTCAAGGTTGGGCATGGTCGCTCTCCTTGCGTTTTTTTAGATTTCAGGAATCTCAATCTCGATCTCGCGGCCCAGCTCGTTGGAGCGGACGATACCGTCGATGATGGCCTGGTTGTAGACAATCTGAGAGGAGGGCACGGGGGCGGTGCCGCCATTCTTGATGGCATCCAGGAAGGAGCGCACCTTGCCATAGAACATCTTGCCGAAATCGTCGTCCTCACAACGAGGCACCTCGTAGCAAATCTCCTGACCCGCCACCTTCTTATACACCTTCAGCGGCTTGGGGAAGTCGCCGTTCCAGCACTCGGTGGAGGGAATGCGCAGGGCGCCCTCGGTGCCCAGAATCAGGGCGTCGCCGCAGGAGTCCATATGCATCGCCCAGGAGATGCGGAAGTCCAGGATAATGCCGCCCTCCAGACGGACAAAGCCGGCGGCGAAGTCGTCCACCTCAAACTTCTCGGCATACTCGGGATGCCAGGGATAACTGTCGGGGCGAACGCCGAAGAAATTGGAGGTGTAGCCGCTGACCGTCAGGGGCTTGGGATCGCCCACGGCGTGCAGCAGCATATCCAGCGAGTAGGTGCCGATGTCGCCGATGGCGCCGATGCCGCCGGTATCCTTCTGGATGAAGGTGGTGCCGTAGGGGGTGGGGATGCCGTTGCGGCGACCGCCGCCCGCCTGCAGATAGTAGACGCGACCCAGCTCGCCGCTGTCCACAATCTTTTTAATCATCTGCATATTGACACCCATACGAGGCTGGAAACCCAGCGAGAGAATCTTGCCGCTCTTCTTCTCGGCGCGCATAACGGCAATGGCCTCGTCCAGCGTGACGGTAAAGGGTTTCTCCAACAGCACGTGGCAGCCGTGCTCCAACGCATCAATGGCACAGGGAGCGTGCTGGCAGTTGTAGGTGCAGACGGACACGGCGTCCAGCTGCTCCGCCTCCAGCATCTCGTGGCCGCTGAGGTAGTAGCGCACACCCTCTACACCGTAGCGCTGACACAGCGCCTCGGCCTTGCCGGGGATGAGATCGGCCACCGCCACGATGTCCACGTCGGGCATTTTCTTATACATATCAATGTGCGCCTCGGCAATCCAGCCGGCGCCGATGATACCGATTTTCAATTTTTTCTCGGTGTCGATGACGACTACGTCCTGATTTTCCTTAAAACGATCTTGAATGTCAGCCATGGTGATATCCCCCTTATTTCATAATCGAAAGAATGTACTGAATGCTCTTCTCGGCGCACTCCATACGGCTCAGGCCCATGGAGGGCTCGTCCTGCTCCACGATGACCCACTCGGTGCCCACCTCTTCGGCGGCCTCCAGCAGGCCTTTCACGTCCTGGCAACCGTAGCCAACGGGACGCAGTTCAAACTCGGTGGCGGCCTTGGACGCCTCTTCATCGTCGCAGTCAATGAGGGCGTACATCTTGTCGGTCTTGCCGCCGGCATAATCCTTCAGGTGGATGGTGGGGGCGCGGCCGGGATACCGCTTGAGGAAGTCGATGGGGTCCTTGCCGCCCACCTTGACCCAGCACAGATCAAACTGGGTTTTCAGCAGGTCGGCGGGAATCTCCTCGTAATAGGCCTCCAAGGCGCAACGACCGTCGCCGGGTACGGTCTCCAATTCAAAGTCGTGGTTGTGATAGCCCAATTGCAGGCCGAAGGATTTCATCCGCTCGCCCAGCACGCGGAATTTCTCGATATTATCCGCCAGGAATGCGGGGTCGGTGGGCTTGTGGAACCAAGGGATGGCGATGTACTTCATCCCGGTGGCGGCGTAATCCGCCATCAGGGCGTCGTCCCACATCAGGTCGGCGCCCACGTGGGCACTGACCAGAGTCAGACCGATGTCGTCCAGAATCTCCTTCACCTGTACGGCGGTCATCCCGTAGGTGCCCGCCAGTTCCACGCCGCTGTAACCCATGGCCTTGATGGCCTTCATGGTGCCCACAAAGTCCGCCTCGGCGGCGTCGCGGATGGAATAGACCTGAATCGCAATAGGAAATTGTTTCATATGTATACCCCTTTCTGTGGATTATTCTTCAAAAGGCAGCACTTGTCCGACCCGTGCCGACTCGAAAACGGTGTCGATGAGCCGCATCACACGAAGCATCTGGGCGGGGGTGACGATGGCACTCTCCCTGCCCTCCAGCACGGCGGTGATATTGCGGTAATACTCGCCCAGGTCGGGCCAAATGTCGGGGATGTCCAGCGTCTTGATGGTCTCCTCTCGGCGGGGGGCCATAGTTTTAGTTAAACCTGCGGCGGTGACCACCGGCACCACGTCCTTGTCGTCCTCGCCGTGGGCGCAGACAATCTTGCCCACCAGACCCCAGTTGTCCAGCATCAGGGTGCCGTCACGACCCAGCACCATCCAGCGGGGCAGGGTGATGAAGTGGCTGGTACCCACTTCCACGATGTAGTGGATGCCGTTGTCGAACAGCAGATCAATGAAAAACCCGTCGTCGGCCTGCTCGTTGGTGACGTTGTTGAGGGTGGCGTACACCGACTTGATTTTCGCGTCGGGGAACAGCATCACCGCCTGATCCAGCAGGTGGATGCCCCAGTCGTACACCATGCCGCCGCCCTGCTTGGGGTCTGGGCGCCAGTCGCCGGGGATGCCGTGGGCGCCGTGGACGCGGCTCTCGATGCGGTAGACGTCGCCGAGGAGGCCCTCGTCCAGTATCTGCCGCGCGATGCGGTAGCCGCGGTCCCAGCGGCGATTCTGGTGGACGGTGAGCAGTTTGCCCGCCGCCTCCGCCTCCGCCTGCATCTCGGTGAGCAGTTGGGCGTTCATCGTGACGGGCTTTTCACAGATGACGTGCTTGCCCGCCCGCAGTGCCTGAATGGCGATGGAGTGGTGGACGTCGTTGGGGGTGGCGATGAGCACGATTTCGATGCTGTCGTCCGCCAGCACCTCCTCCAGACTGCCGTAGACGTGCAGCCCCAGGCTCGCGGCGTACTCACGCCGACACTCCCGAATGTCCCACACGCCGGTGCAGACAATCTCTTGCTCTTTCAGCAACTTATTATAGTGGTGGGAACCCATCCCACCAAAGCCGATAATGGCCATATTGTGTCGCATAGTTCCGTCTCCTTATGCCCAGTACATTTCGCCTTTGTCCTCGAAAATGAGCGTATCTTTCAGGAAGTCGATGGCCTTGCACAGACCCTCGTTGTTGCTCATGAGGCTATCCTCGTGCTCGATGCTGATGGCGTAGTCATACCCCGCCAAGCGCAGCTCCGAAGCGATGGCTTTCCACTGCTCGTCGCCGTGACCGTAACCCACCGTGCGGAAGTACCACGCACGATCCAGCTCATTGCCGTAGTGGCAGGTATCCAGCACGCCG
The DNA here is from genome assembly GCA_045660625.1 of Acutalibacteraceae bacterium. Lineage (GTDB taxonomy): Bacteria > Bacillota > Clostridia > Oscillospirales > Acutalibacteraceae > UBA5905. The sequence goes on along the minus strand of JAZREF010000070.1, from coordinate 28,849 downwards.
TTCTTGGCGGTGTTGGCAGGATCGACCCAGGTGTCCTTGGCGTGGAAGTGGAAGATGGCGCCGGCGCGACCCAGTTCGCGAATGACCGTGACGATATCCATCCCCTGCCAGAACAGGTGGCTGGGATCCAGGTTGGCGCCGATCTCAGGACCGCAGGCCTCACGCAGACGCAGGAGGGTGGCGGTGTTGTAGACGCAGAATCCGGGGTGCAGTTCCAGCGCGATCTTCACGCCGTGAGCACGGGCAAAGGCGGCCTTCTCCTTCCAATACGGAATCAGCACCTCGTCCCACTGATAGGCTAGGGTGCGGCTGAAATCCTCCGGCCAGGGGCAGGTGACCCAGTTGGGGGTCTTGTCCTCCGGCCCGCCGCCGGGACAACCCGAGAAGGTGTTGACCACCGGGATACCCAGCTTCTCCGCCAGCAGGATGGCGTTGACAAAATCCTTTTCGTATTGGGCCGCAATCGCGGGGTCGGGGTGCACCATATTGCCGTGGGCAGACAGGGCGCTGACCTGCAATCCGTGACGGGCGACGGTGTCCAAAAATTCGCGGCATTTGGCGTCGTCCGCCAGCAATTCCTCGGCGTTGCAGTGGGCGTTGCCGGGGCATCCGCCGCAGCCGATCTCCACCATCTGCACCCCTCTCTCCGCCAGCCAACGGCAGGCGTCATCCAGCGACATACCGGTCAAAGGCACTGTGAAAACTCCCAGTTTCATACGAAAATCCGCTCCTTTTTTGTACATTTTGCTATATCCTCATTATATAGCAACCCCTACGGATTGTAAAGGGGGATTCGCTCCTCTTTTCATAGAATTCTGCTGTTTTTTCTTGTGTAAAATGACCGAAATTCAACATTTTCGTACCATTTTCCCATCCCCATCCCCGTCCGCGGACGAAAAAAGCCGCCAAATTTCGGGGGTGTTCCCCCTCGTCGTTTCTTACAAAATCGGCGGGGGTTTTCTGTCATTTTCGCCAACACGAAATCCCCTCCTTCGACCCGCTTTCCGCCTTTTTTCTTGACATCTTATATAATATGTAGTAAAATAAGACGATTAAACTGGATTAGTATGAGTTTTTATGCCATTTTCGCCGCAAACGACCGTGAGAAAAGAGGTTGACTGTTTTGACTGATTTGCAATTCCGTATGTTGGAGCTGGTGCTGGAGATTGACGAGATCTGCAAGCGCCACGGCATCACCTACTACCTGACCGGTGGCTCGGTGCTGGGTGCCGTGCGTCACAAGGGCTTCATCCCCTGGGACGACGACGTGGACATCATGATGACCCGCGACGCCTTCCGCCAATTCTGCAAGGTGTGCGAGACCGAGATGCGTGACGACCGCGAGATCATCACCATGATCAACACCCCCTGCCACACCAAGATCACCATCAAATACATGAACAAGAACACCTCTCAGTTCTTCCGCTCTCAGGTGCTGGACACCACCGGCTGCGGCATCTCGCTGGACATTATGATCCTCGACCCCCTGCCCGCCGACCCGGAGGCCAAGGAGCGCCACATCGCCGAATGGGTGGTGTACAACGAGCTGCTGACCCCCTTCTTTATGGTCAACGAGCGCCTGTGGAAGTACGTGGATCTCTACCGCCACTACGAGGAGGAGATCAAGCGCGTCGGCCGTGACAAGGTGATGGCAGACCTCTACCACCGTCTGTTTGAGGCGGAGCCCGCCGAGAGCAACCAGTACCTCTATCGCTGGGGTCAGGCGCTGCTCATCTACGACCGCGACCTGATGGGCGAACCCCGCTATATGGACTTCTGCGGCTACTCCCTGCCCTGCCCCGAGAAGACGGTGGACTTCCTGCGTGCCACCTACGGCGACAACTGGATCTACCTGCCGGAGGAGCAGAACCGCGAGACCCACACCTCCAATATGCATCCCAACGTAGCCTATTGCAACTGGCTGCGTGAGATTCGCCCCGCCATCAACAGCGACAAGGCTATGGCGGATTTTGTCATCCGCAAGGATTGGAACGTGAAAAAGGCCATCCCCGCCCACGAGATGCAGGTCATCGGCTATCAGCAGAACGCCCTGCTCACCGAGATGGAGTTTGAGTCCCGCCCCGACCTGAGCTATGAGGCGCTCAGCGCCCTGGACGCCGCCGCCCTGCTGGACCGCGTAGACAACTACCTGCGCACCCAGATCAGCGGCCCCTATCTCAAGAATGACATCTACGTCCGCATCTCCGACGACCTGGTGGCGCTGATTGCCCGCGCCCTCATCAAGCAGGGCGAATTCGCCCGCGCCGGCAAGCTGCTGGCCGCCCGTGCAAAGCGGGGCGAGATGACCGCCGCCCTCTGCGCGGCGGAGGAGTGCCTGACCACCGTCCGCGGTCTGGTGCGCTACTTTGAGGACCGCTACGTGGACGAGGGCGACGTGGAGTCCCTCGCCGAGCTGGCTCCCAAGCTGGAAGCGGCGCTGACCGCCTATCCCGACCACCTGAACCTGCTGCGTTGCGAGATGCAGTATCGCCTGCTGTGCGCCCCCGCCGACACCGACGAGGCGGCGGCACGCCACGCCATCGCCGCATTCCCCACCGACACCGAGCTGGCCTACTGGGTCGGTGCCCTGCTGGAGCATTGCGGCCACGCCGAGGAGGCGGCCGCCCTGTATCAGCAGGCCTCCGCCACCGCCAACGGCGTCATCCTGATGTACTTAACCGAGAAGAACCACGAAGGAGGTTTCGATCATGACTGATATTCAGCAAAAGCTGCTGGCCCTGCTGACCGATCTGGACACCATCTGTCAGCGTGAGGGCATCCGTTATTATCTGTGTAAGGAGACGGCGCTGGCCGCCCACCAGAGCGGGGAATTCTTCCCCTCCTGCTGCGAGGCCAACGTGGCCATGACCGCCGAGGACGCCCTGCGCTTCGCCAAGGCGGTGAGCAAAGAGGGCCGCGCTGACCGCACCATCGACTCGATGCGCAGCAACAAGCACTATCCCGACTTCACCCTGCGCTACGGTGCCGCCGACACCCTGATGATGAAGCTGCCCTACGACGAGGCCTCCATCCTGCCCTGCGTGGCGGTCACCATCCATATGATCCGCTACAAGTCCAAGTATTCTTCCAAGATTTATCACTACACCAAGTCTCTGTGGAAGCTGTGCGTCAAGCCCACCGCCACCGTGTCCGGCGCCGCCCGCCGCGCCGCCGTCACCGCCTGCCACCTGGGCAAGAACGTCCTGGGCGGCCGTCTGTTCAGCCGCGCCCTGTTCAAACTGTGGGTGGTCATCCACAGCAAGAAGAACAAGAAGGACATCTCCATCTGCGCCGGCTCCTACAAGTATCCCAACGAGCTGATCAAGGGGCAGACCACCGTCACCTTGGAGGGTCGTGAGTTCACCACCTTTGCCGATCCCGCCGCCTATCTGGAGATCGTCTATGGCGAGAACTATGAGACCCGCAAGCCCTCCTACCTGAAGGCCTCCTCCTCTGTGTTGATGTCCGCCAACGTCTCCTTCCGCGAGTACATCCGCCGCTCCAAGAGCCAGGTCGACTTCAAGGCGGTGCAGAAGAAGAAGCTGAAGCTGGATCTGATCCAGGCCAAGGTATCCTACTACAACAACAAGATCAACGGCTACTACGCCGTGGTGGATCGCACCCAGCGCCGCTACGCCATGTACGAGATGTATATGCCCATGAAGGACCATCTGGTCGAACTGCACAAGGCCGAGCAGTGGGAGGAGCTCAACGAGCTGCTCAAGCCCTATCGCTCCGCCCTGTGGGCCTGCTATAAGAAGAAACTGGGCCTGTGCTTTGACAAGGAGATCTTTGAGATGACCATGGATATCCTGCTGATGGAGGGTAGCCAGAACTACGTCCGCAAACTGCGCGCCATGGTACCCGAGTCCCATTGGGAGCCTATGGTGATTACCGACTATAAAGGGGAGCCTATCAACTATGTTGGATGAGCAAATCGGTCTGTTGACCCTGCTGAAAGAATTTGACAGCATTTGCAGAAAACATCATATCACCTACTACCTCGAGGGTGGCTCGCTGCTGGGCGCCGTGCGCCACAAGGGTTTCCTGCCCTGGGACGACGATGTGGACCTGTGCATCACCCGCGCCGAGTGGGAGAAGCTGCTGAAGGTCATCGATCAGGACCTGCCCGAGGGCCGCGAGATCTACAGCTATGAGCGGTATCCCCAGTATCTGCGCGAGACGGTGAAGTACACCAATCTTCAGTCCACCGTGCTGTTCCCCAACCACATCCTGGACGGCCTGGCCGCCGGTCAGCACATCGACCTGTTCATTCTGGACCCTGCCCCCTCCGACCCCAAGGAGCTGGAGGAGTTCACCATGCTGGCCACCATCTACTCCGAGCTGATGACCCCCGTGTACGTGATGTGCCCCGATATCCTGCAGTATCGTGAGGAGTACGACAAGTACCGCCGTATGATGAAGGAGAAGGGCCGCGACTACGTGCTGAATCTGCTGCGGGAGAAACTGTACTCCTACGAGGACAACGAGGACTGCACCACCTACTACCTGCGCTGGGGCAACAAGCACCGCTTCTTTGACAAGGCGATGTTCGGCACCCCCGTGGAGGTGGAGTTTGAGGGCGGCACCTATCCCGCACCCCAGCAGTACCACCGTTTCCTGCGTGCCGAGTTCGGCGACACCTGGATGATGGTGCCGGTCGCCTCCCAGCAGGAGGATCACAGCACCTACGACTGTTACCATATCCCCTGCAAAGAGTTTATCGCCGACTACACCCCCTTCATCGACTTCGCCGAGATGCGTAAGGCCTACACCGCCCGTAAGAAGCACAACATCCGCAAACTGGAGATGACCCGCGAGCTGGCTCAGACCCGCGGCGAGATGACCCTGCTGATGTTCACCGTGGCGCTGGAGGAGATGACCTCTGCCCTCTCCGAGGAGGGTCAGGCTCTGCTGGCGGCCAACCGCCACGCGGAATTGGCCGACCTGCTGGCCCCCTATTGCACGGCTCAGCTCACCTCCGAACTGCTGGAGCAGCGCCGCGCCATCCCGGTGTGCAAGGAGGTGCTGTACGCCGCCGCCGTGTCCCTGATTATGGTGGGACGCTATTGGGAGGCGGAGCGCATCATCGCCCTGCACAAGGGTGACGACGCCGTCTATACTGACCACATCGCTCAGCTGGCACAGCTGATCACCGATATCCGCGGCTGCGCCCTGGCCTGCGAGGAGCAGCGCTACGACGATGCCGCCGCCCTGGCGGATCGCTGGATCGACCGCTATCCCCTGCAGCTGAACCTGGCCACCTTTAAGCTGGAGCAGGCGCTGCGTGAGGGCGCCGACCCCGCCACCCTGCTGGAGCGCACCGCCGCCCTGCTGGAGCGGTACCCCGACAACGACAATCTGCTGTATTTGATGGGTCGCCTGCACGCCCGTATGGGCGGCGCGGAGGAGGCGCTGGCCTGGTACACCCGCTGTGCCGCCGTCACCCGCAACGGCCTGATTCTGATGGAATTGCCCGCCGAGGCGTTCCCCGCCCCCGTGGAGCCGGAGGAGGAGATCCCCGAGATTCCCGAGACTGATGAGTAAAGTGAGGATTTGACTTATGGACAATCAAAACGCCAAAATTATCGTCAACAACCTGAAGGTGGTTATGGGCAAGAAGACCATCCTGGAGGACATCAACTTCGACGTCAAGGACGGCGAGTTCCTCTCCATCCTGGGCCCCTCCGGCTGCGGTAAGACCACCATCCTGCGTGTGCTCATCGGTCTGCTGACTCCCACCGGCGGCACCGTGATCAAGGACGGCACCGACATCACCAAGCTGGGTCCCTCCAAGCGCGGGATGGGCATCGTGTTCCAGAACTACGCCCTGTTTGAGAATATGAGCGTGCTGAAGAACGTGGAGTACGCCGTCCGCCTGGACAAGAGCCGCAAATCTCGCTCCCGCGAGATCGCCATGGAGATGCTGAAGGTGGTGGGCCTGGAGGCTCACGCCAAGAAGAAGCCCAGCCGCCTCTCCGGCGGTCAGCAGCAGCGCGTGGCCATCGCCCGCACCCTGGCGCTGAACCCCGACGTCATCCTGTTTGACGAGCCCATGTCCGCCCTGGACGTGGACACCCGTATGATCCTGCGCGAGGAGCTGAAGGATCTGCAGAAAAAATTCGGCACCACCATGATCTACATCACCCACGATCAGGAGGAGGCCTTTGCCATGTCCGACCGCATTATGGTGATGGACAACGGCGTCATCCACCAGATCGACACCCCTGAGAATATCATTTCTAACCCCGCCGACGACTACGTGCGCCGCTTTGTGGTGCACAACCTGCAGCTCAAGATCGATTCTCTGAGCCGCTTCTCCACCGCCTGTGCGAAAGGGGATGACTCGGCTCAATGATCCGTGATAAATCCAATTATTTGAAGATCGTGCTGGCGGTATTCTTTGCCGTCTGCGTGATCCTGCCGCTGTTCCAGGTGCTGGCCAACATCGACGGCGAGAGCTGGCGCGAACTGTGCCAGCAGCCCAAGTTTGGCGAGTCTATCCGCCACTCCTTGACCGCCGCCGGCCTGTCTACGCTGGTCTCGGTCAGTCTGGCGCTGCTGCTGTCCTTCTGCCTGGCCCGCAGCAACATCCGACTGAAGAATATGTTTAAGATTGTGCTCACCCTGCCGATGTTGATCCCCTCCATCTCCCACGGCTGGGGTCTCAAGATGCTGCTGGGCAACAACGGCATCCTGACCAAGTGGCTGGGTATGAGCGAGGGCATCTACGGCCTGACCGGTATCGTCATCGGTTCGGTGATGTACTCCTTCCCCATCGCCTTCCTGATGCTGGTGGACGTGCTGGGCTACGAGAGCGCCTCCCCCTACGAGGCGGCGGACGTGCTGGGCATCGGCAAGGTGCGCCAGTTCGGCAGCATCACCCTGCCCTATCTGAGCAAGGCGCTGATTTCCGTGGTGTTCTCGGTCTTCACGATGGTGGTCACCGACTACGGTGTGCCCATCGCCATCGGCGGCACCTACAACACCCTGCCGGTCAACCTGCTCAAAGAGTTTGACCTCAACAGCCAGAGCGGCAAGTTGAGCATCTACGGCGCCATCCTGCTGCTGCCTGCGGTGGCCGCCTTCATCATCGACCTGCTGAAGAAGGAGCAGTCCCGCTCCGCCTTTGTCAACAAGTCTATTAAGCCCCGCAAGAGCGTCCTGCGGGATATGCTGTGCTACGGTGTCTGCATCGCCATGTGCGTGGTGGTGATCTTCCCCATCGCCGCCTTTGCCCTGATGTCGGTGGTGCAGAACTATCCCTACGATATGAGCTTCACCCTCGATCACATCGTCAAGACCCTGGATCAGGGCGGTGACACCTTCCTGCTCAACTCCCTCATCGTCTCGACGGCGGTGGCGGTGATCGGTACGGTGATCGCCTATCTGTGCGCCTATTGCACCGCCCGTACCGGCGGCCTCTTCTCCCGCGGTCTGCACCTGATGTCCATCACCTCGATGGCCATCCCCGGTCTGGTACTGGGTCTTTCCTACACCGTCTTCTTCTCCGACGTCGAGCTGCTGTACGGCACTCTGGCGATTCTGGTGTTTGTCAACACCATCCACTTCTTCGCCTCCCCCTATTTGATGATTTACAACTCTTTCAACATCATCAATAAGAATCTGGAGGATGTGGGCGCCACCCTGAACATCAGCCGTCCCCGTATCCTGCTGAGCGTGCTGGTTCCCCAGACCAAGGACACCCTGGTGGAGATGATGTCCTACTTCTTTGTCAACTCCATGATGACCATCTCCGCCGTCTCCTTCCTGGCTACCAGCGAGACCCGCCAGCTGGCGCTGATGATCAACACCTTCGAGGCCAGCAGCCTGATGGGTTGCGCCGCTTTTGTGTCGCTGGTGATTTTGGTGGTCAATATGATCCTCAAGACCACCTTCTACATCCTCAAGAAATCTCTGAAGAAAAACAAGGCCGTCAAACCCGCCTAAACCGTAAAACGAGGTAATGATTATGAACACCTTAACCCGTGCCCAATTCAACGCCCTGGCCTTCCTGGCTCAGGCGAAATCCGAGAACACCGTGGCCACCATCGCCGACGGCATCGGTATGTCCCTGGCGGACACCGATGCCCTGCTGGCCGAGCTGACCACCCTCGGCTATATCACCGACCTGTTCGCCGTCACCGAGGCAGGCATCGAGGCGCTGGAGCCCTATCGCGCCCGCCGCGTCATCTTCTTGGCCGCCGGTCTTGGCTCCCGTCTGCGCCCCGCCACCCTCAACGTGCCCAAGCCCTTGGTGCGGGTTCACGGCAAGCCCATCATCTGCTCCGCCATCGAGGCGGCGCTGAGCAAGGGCATCGAGGAGATCTACATCGTGCGCGGCTATCTGGGCGGCGCCTTTGACCAGCTCAAGCAGATGTATCCTCAGATTCACCTCATTGACAACACCGTCTACACCCAGACCAACAACGTCTCCTCCGCCATGCAGGTGCGTCATCTGTTCCAGCACGCCTACGTGATGGAGGCCGACCTGCTGATCAACAACCCCGACGTGTTCCGCAAGTACAACTACACCTCCAACTGCGTGGGTGTGCCTGTCAAGAAGACCACCGACTGGTGCGTCATCAGCGAGAACGGCGTGGCCAAGCGTCTGGTGCAGGGCGGCGAGAACTGCCACCACCTGTATTCCATTTACTATTGGAACGAGGAGGACGGCGCCAAGCTGCCCGCCGACCTAGAGGATATGTTCTCTACCCCCGAGGGCAAGCAGAACTTCTGGGATATCGCTCCTATGAATATCTACAACAGTCACTACCACATCGAGATCTTCGAGTGCACCTTTGAGGACATCACCGAGATCGACACCTATCACGAGCTGTCCCTCATCGACCCCGACTACGCCATTACCCCTCAGGGCATCGTGCGCTGATTACCGGAATGAAGAAAGGCAGGTGATCACCTGTGGGATTTATTGAAGATTTGCAAGAGGTAACTCTGGACCTGGCCACGGTGGTCATCGGTCTGTGCGAGAAGCACGGCATCCGCTATTACCTAGCCGAGGGCACTATGCTGGGCGCGGTGCGTCACGGGGGATTCATCCCCTGGGACGAGGACATCGACCTGGCCATTCCCCGTGCGGACTACAATCGCCTACTCCCCATCCTCCGCGAGGAGTTGCCGTCGGGATACCGCCTGGTGCACTATCCCGACGCCGACCACCACCCCCGCTATTTCGCCCAGGTGGAGCGGTTGGACACCCCCGTGTGCGAGGATAATTTCGTCAAGCCCTTCGTGCGCCATATGTGGATCGATCTGTTCCCCATCGACGGTATGCCCGCGGGCAAACTGGCCCGCAAGTGCCATCTGTACCGCCTGCTGTATCTGCGGGTACTGGCACAGCTGGCCGACGCCGACGAATGCATCAATAACAAGGGCAAACATCGAAAAATCCGCAAAACCGCCATCGCGGTGGGCAATCTGTGGGCCAAAACTTTCCGCGTGAACCCCCGCAAGCGCCTGGCGCGGATGGAAAAGGTGGTGCAGAAGTACGACGCCGACCAAACCGGCTGGACCATCTCGCTGGGCAGCCTGTATAAGGGGCGCACCATCTTCCCCACCGCCTACTACGGCAGTGGAAAAGCGGTGGACTTCGCCGGACGGCGCTGGCTGCTGCCGGAGCAGTGCGAGGATATGCTCGCCTCCCTCTACGGCGACTATATGACCCCGCCCCCGCCCGAAAAGCGCATCGGGCACAATCTCAAGCCCATCCCCCAGACCGAAACCGTCTGATTCTTAACAGAAAGGAGCGGCACCTATGCCTGACAACAAGAAAAAGCGGGTGACCCGAGCCGCCACGGTGGACTATTTCGCCGACGCCTGGGCCCGCGCCGCCGCCGAATACGAGCTGAGCTGGTATCTCTGCGACACCGCGCTGCTGTGTGCCGCTACCATCGGCCACACCCCCGAGGGTTACGCCGAATTCACCGTGGCCATCCACGTGGCCGACCGCCAGCAGGTGCTGGAGGAGGTTTTGCCCCGCTTCCAGGACCTGTCCAACTGCGTAATGTCCACCAACAACCGCATCGCCACCTGCACCCACCCCCAAAACGGTGAGACGGTGACCCTGCAACTGAGCCTATTGCGCGCCTGCAGCCCCGAAGAGGCCGCCACCGACCCCCGTCTGCGGGTCACCCACGGCCAGGGCAAGGACGCCTGCTCCCACCCCATCGACTATCCCGACCCCTGCGAGACGGTGACCCTAAACGGCGTGGACTATCCCACCTTTGCGGGCTATCGCGCCTATCTCGAGGAGCGCTTTATCGATTACGTCCACTGCTTTGACGACCCGCTGGGCTGCAACATCTCCCCTAAGGAGAAGGAGGCCCTGCGCGCCCACCAGCAGAACTGCCTGGAGGCTCTGCAATTCTTAGAGGAGATGAGCCGTCAGTACGGCGTCAAATACCGCCTGCTGGCCGGCAGCGTGCTGGGCGCGGTGCGCCACGGCGGATTCATCCCCTGGGATGACGACATCGACGTAGGCATCTGCGTGGAGGACCTGGACGCCTTTGAGGCGGCGGTGCGGGAGCACCTGCCCGCCAAATTCCGGCTCTTCTCCCGTCAGGCGGACATGTATTATCCCCGTATGTTTTCGAAAATTTGTTGCGACGGACAATGTTGCATCGACCTGTTCCCGCTGGTTCCCGTCCCCGACCAGGGATGGCGGGCCAAGGCGTCCTGGTTCTTCGGCAAATTCTGGCGTAAGTTGCATTACGTCAAGATCGGCCACTACCACGACAAGGATTTCCGTATGAAGAAGGTGGCCAAGCTGCTGGCCCTCTTCCTGACGGACAAGCAGGTGATGCGGCTGGCAGATCGCCACGACCGCCGCTATGCCTATAAGAACGCCCCCTACTACGTCAATATGTACAGCATCTATTCCCGTCGCACCGAGACGGCCAAGGCCGCGTGGGTGCAGAACCCCGTGCGTATGACCTTTGCGGGCATCGACGTGCCCGTGATGGGCGACACCGACGCGTATCTCACCCACATGTACGGCGACTATATGACGCAGCCGTTCCCCTGGAACCGCACCCATCGTCACGCCGCACGCTTTGACAACCCGGATATGGAGGACTTCCTGAAATGATCAAAAAACTTTCCAAGCACTGGTTCCTGTTCCAGGAATTGGTCAAGCGCGACTTTAAGCAAAAATACAAAGGCACCGTCATGGGTATGGCGTGGAGCGTGGTCTCCCCCCTGCTCACCCTGCTGGTGCTGAATATGGTGTTCGGCCACCTGTTCGGTAAGGGCGACCGCCTCTATCCCATCTATCTGTTTGCCGGTACCATCCTGTTCGGCTTCTTCAAGGAGGCCACCAAGGGCGGTATGACCGCCCTCACCGGCAACGCCTCCATCTTCACCAAGGTGAACGTACCCAAATACCTGTTCCTGATGAGTAAGAACGTGTCCGCCGTCATCAACTTCGGTCTGACGCTGGTGCTGTTCTTCATCTTCGTGGCCATCTACCAGATTCCCTTCACCTGGAAGTTCCTGACCATCGTATACCCGGTGACCTACCTAATTTTCTTCAACATCGGCGTGGGACTGATCCTGTCGGCGATGTACATCTTCTTCCGCGACACCAAGTATCTCTACGACGTGTTCACCCTGCTGCTGCACTACTGCTCCGCCATCTTCTATAAGGTGGAAAGATATCCCGAGGAGTGGCAGATTCTGTTCCTGTTCAACCCCGTCTATCTGCCCATCAAGTACGTGCGTCTGGTGGTGCTGGATAACACCATCCCCTCCCTGCAGTTCCATCTGCTGATGCTGGGCTGGGTGCTGGTGATGCTGGCCATCGGCGGCTATATCTACAAGCGTAACAATCACAAGTTCCTGTATTATGTGTAAAAGGAGGGGACGCATATGAGTAGTATTATCGAATTAAACGGCGTTTCCATCCGTTACATCACCGGTGACTTTAAGAACATCGGCCTGAAGGAGTACGTGATGCGCCGCCTGCAGGGCAAGTACACCGTCAACGAATTTTGGGCGGACCGGGACGTCACCTTCACCCTGGAGAAAGGCGATATGCTGGGCATCATCGGCACCAACGGCGCCGGCAAATCCACCCTGCTGAAGGCCATCAGCGGCATTATGAAGCCCACCGAGGGCAAGGTGAAGGTCAAGGGCTCTATCGCCGCCCTGCTGGAGCTGACCAGCGGCTTTGACGGCGATCTGACCGTTAAGGAGAACACCTATCTGCGCGGCGCCCTGCTGGGTTACACCCGCAAGTTTATGGACGAGATGTACGACCAGATCATCGCCTTTGCCGAGTTGGAGGAGTTCCAGGATCGCCCCTTTAAGCAGTTGTCCAGCGGTATGAAATCCCGTCTGGCCTTCTCCATCGCCTGCCTGGTCAACCCCGATATCATCATCCTGGACGAGGTGCTGTCGGTGGGCGACGGCGCCTTCCGCAAGAAGAGTTACGACAAGATGCAGGAGATTCTGCAGAGCGGCGTCACCGGCATCCTGGTGTCCCACTCGGTGGGTCAGGTGCGGGATATGTGCAACAAGATCCTGTGGCTGGACCACGGCAAGCAGGTGGCATTCGGCAGCGACGTCAAGGAGTTGTGCGACGCCTACGAGCAGTTTATGGCCACCAAGAAGTTGCCGGACAACGAGGCCGCCATCCACGCCGCCGCCGAGGCCTGGCGCAACCGCAAGAAATAAAAGAGCAACACAAAAAGAGCCTGTGCACTACGCACAGGCTCTTTTCTCTATCCATTATAATAGACAATACGCCTTGTCCACCGCCTGCAACTCACGCAGGGTATCGATCTCGGTGATGTCCTCCATGGCGCACTCCGCGATCTCCACCTGATAGTCCTTGCGGTGGTAGATCAGCGGCACCTGATCCCAGAAGCGCTGCTTGCCGCCGGGGCTGTGGAACACTTCGTCGATGTGTCCCTGCAACTTGCGACCGTCCTCGGCGTTCCAATAATACACCGTGAACAGATGGTGGCAATCGGTGCCACCCTGCTGCAGACCGGTGACGATGCCGCCCTGGGAGGTGAGGCACCAGTCGTCGGTGAGCGCCACCGGCACGCCGAGACAATCGGAGGTGTAGTGGTACTTACGGATGACGGCGGGGTTATTCACCACCAGGTCCGCCTCCATCACGTAGGCGTTCTCCAGCAGATGACCGGCACACAGGGCGGAGGAGATGTTGTTGGTCTCGTTGTAGTCGGGATTCTCCAAGAAGCGAATGGTCGGGTACTTGCTAAGCAGTTGGTCGAACTGCTCCGCCAGGTGACCGCGCACCACGTAGATCTCCTCGATGCCCACCGCCAGGGCGGCGTCGATGGCGGTATCCAGGATGCGCTTGCCGTGGACGCGAATCAGCGGCTTGGGGGTGTTCAGCGTCAGGGGCAACAGACGGCTGCCCAGTCCCGCCGCCAGGAAGATGACGCGACGGGCGCGATAGGGCTCCAGCACCGCGTATCCCGCCTCGGTCAGGGTCAGGTCGGGGGTAATCCACTCCCGCTCGTGCAGGGTGGCCAAAATCTTGTTCACCGTGCCCACCGACACACCCACACCCTGGGCGATGGCGCGCTGCGACCGCTTGCCGGTGGTGCGCTCGAGATAGGCGAGCAGGTCAAATTCTTTTCTCGTCATAGAAATCAGTTGATACCCTTCTTGTTCCAGATGCCCAGCAGGCGCTCCTTCTCAGCGGCGGTGTTGCCGGCCATATCGGCGTAGGGGATGTCGGTGGGATAGCCCTCCACCTTCATCTCCTGATTCTTAAAGATAGCCTCGGGCAGGAACTGATCCTTCTCCTCCTGCACCAGGGTGTTGTAGAAGAAGTCGAACACGTCCTTGACCGCCTGCTTGTCCTGCTTGCCCTCCACGATGCCGTAGCCGCAAGCGGTGTAGGGGGCGCCCACCTCAGAGTCGAAGATGATCTCCAGAGGCTGACCCTCGTTCTTCTGCAGCACGGCCTGAGAGGTCATACCCAGCGCCACGGCCACCTCGCCCATCAGCAGGTCGTTGATGGGGCCGGAGCCGGAGGAGGTGAAGTCCTTAATATTGCTCTTGAGAGACTGGAAGTAGGAGAAGGTGGCGTCCTCGCCCCACTTGTTAACCATGCTCTTCAGGAAGATGTAGCCGGTGCCGGAAGAGCTGGGGTCGGGCATAGACACCAGACCCTTGTACTGAGGATCCAGCAGATCCTTGTAGGAGGTGGGGGTAGCCAGACCCTTGTCCTTCAGCACCTGGGTGTTGACCACCATGCAGCCGCTGTAGCGATGGGCCACCAGGTACTTGTCGCCGCCCATCTGCATATCCTCCAGATAGTTATCCTTGCTATACGCGCTGATGTCCGCCAGCAGGTCGGTCATATTATCCAGATAGCCGACCTCCAGACCCCACACGATGTCGCAGGGGGTGTTCTTGCCCTCATTCTGCAACTTGGCGGCGTTCTTGCCGGTGGAGAGGTACTCGATGGTGATCTTATAGTCGGGGAACTGAGCCTTCAGACGCTCCAGGAAGTACTCGTTGATGTAGTCCTCGTCGCTGGAGTAGATGACCACCTTGTTGGAGTCATCACCACAGCCGGACAGCAGAGACATACCGCCGAGGCACAAAGCCAACACCAACAGCAGAGACAACATTTTCTTCATTTTCATAGCCAAAAACCTCCGTTTTTGTTTATTTTTGCAAATTATATCACGATAATTGAACAATGTCAATCGTTTTTAGCGGATATTTCGCCGAAATATGTGCTTATTTCACTGTTCTTTTATACATTTTTGAACAAAACACGAGGTTTCGCACAAAATGGGAAATTTTTGTGTAATCGCAAAAAAAGATAGATAATCCGCCGTCTTTATGATATGATAAAGATTAGAAAACAAGGAGGTACCGCTATGCGTATTGCTTTTTTTGATGCCAAACCCTATGACAAGCCCTCTTTTGACCGCTTTGGTCGGGAGAACGGTATCCAATTCAAATATTACGAAGCCAAGCTCAACGAGGACACGGTGGAGCTGGCGCGCGGCTTTGACGGAGTATGCGCCTTTGTCAACGACACGGTGAACGCCGCGGTCATCGACCGCTTGGTGGAGCTGGGCATCACCACGGTGGCTATGCGTTGCGCCGGCTACAACAACGTGGATATGCGCTACGCCTATGGCCGTGTGCACGTGGTGCGTGTGCCCGCCTACTCCCCCTATGCGGTGGCGGAGCACGCCATAGCGATGCTGCTGACCTCCATCCGCCGCATTCACAAGGCCTATATTCGCTCCCGCGATTTTAATTTCAGCCTTTCCAACCTCACCGGCTTTGACCTCCACGGCAAGACGGTGGGCGTCATCGGCACCGGCCGCATTGGGCGGGTGTTTATCGACATCTGCCGGGGCTTTGGGATGAAAGTGCTGGCTTATGACAAATTTCCCTATCCCGGTCTAGACAACGGTGACACCATCCGCTACGTAGACCTGCCGGAATTGTTTGGGAGCAGCGACATCCTCTCCCTCCACTGCCCCCTGACCGAGGACACCTATCACCTCATCGACGCAGACAGCCTGAAGCAGTGCAAGCGGGGTGTGGTCATTGTCAACACCTCCCGCGGCGCACTGGTGGATGCTGAGGCACTGCTGGAGGGTATCAAGTCCCGCCACGTGGGCGCCGCCTGTCTGGATGTGTACGAGGAGGAGGGTGACCTCTTCTTTGAGGACAAGGCGGGACACATTCTGGACGACGACACACTGCCGCGCCTGACCTCGATGCCCAACGTCATCGTCACCTCCCATCAAGCCTTCCTCTGCGAGGAGGCGCTGGAGAACATCGCCGAAACCACGGTGCAGAACATCCTCGCCCTGCGGGATAAGGGGCAGTGCGACAACGAGGTGTGCCACCGCGGCGACGAACCGAAGGACTGCAAAAACGGAAAGTGCTTTTGACACGAAGGAGTTTACACTATGCTGATTACCAATGATATCAAATATATTGGCGTGAATGACCACCGCATCGACCTGTTCGAGGGACAATATGACGTGCCTAACGGCATGTCCTACAATTCCTACGTCATTTTGGATGAGAAAATCGCGGTACTGGATACGGTGGACGCCGCCTTTACCCATCCATGGATGGACAATCTGCAGGAGCATCTGGCGGGTCGCAACCCCGACTATCTCATCGTGCAGCACATGGAGCCGGATCACTCCGCCAACATCGCCCGCTTTGCCGCGGTGTACCCCGACGCCACTATCGTCGCCACCGCCAAGGCATTTAAGATGATGGAGCAGTTCTTCGGCACCGACTACGCCGACCGCCGTCTGATCGTTGGCGAAGGGGATACCCTCTCCCTCGGCGCCCACGTCCTCACCTTTGTGCTGGCGCCGATGGTGCACTGGCCGGAGGTGATGGTCACCTACGACAGCACCGACCGCGTACTGTTCTCCGCCGACGCCTTCGGCAAGTTCGGCGCCCTGGACGTGGAGGAGGATTGGGCCTGTGAGGCCCGCCGCTACTACATCGGCATCGTGGGCAAATACGGCGTGCAGGTGCAGGCGCTCTTAAAGAAGGCCGCCGCCCTGGACATCGCCAGCATCTGCCCCCTCCACGGCCCTGTCCTCACCGAGAATCTGGGCTATTACATCGGCCTGTACGACACCTGGTCGTCCTACCGACCCGAGGAGGAGGGCGTGGTCATCGCCTACACCTCGGTTTACGGCAACACCAAGAAGGCGGTGCTGCAACTGGCGGAGAGCCTGCGCCAGCAGGGTTGTCCCAAGGTGGTGGTCAACGATCTCGCCCGTTGCGATATGCACGAGGCGGTGGAGGACGCCTTCCGTTACAGCAAGTTGGTGCTGGCCACCACCACCTATAATGGCGACATCTTCCCCTTTATGCGTGAGTTTATCGACCACCTCACCGAGCGTGGATATCAGAACCGCACGGTGGCCTTTATCGAGAACGGCAGCTGGGCACCCCAGGCCGCCAAGATTATGGCGCGGATGCTGGAGGGTTGCAAGAACCTGACCATCGCCGAAAGCGTGGTAAAAATCTACTCCGCCCTCTCCGCCGACAGCCGTCAGCAGCTGGCCGACCTGTCCGCCGAACTGTGCCGCGACTATACCGCCGCCGCAGGCAGCGACATCAACGCCCTCTATAACATCGGCTACGGCCTGTACGTGGTCACCTGCCACGACGGGGTCAAGGACAACGGCCTCATCGTCAACACCGTCACCCAGGTCACCAACACCCCCAATCGGGTGGCGGTCACCATCAGCAAGGAGAACTATTCTCACCACGTGATTCAGCAGAGTGGCAAGATGAACGTCAACTGCCTGACCACCGAGGCGCCCTTCAAGGTGTTTGAAAACTTTGGCTTTACCAGCGGCCGCAACGTGGACAAATTCGCCGCCTGCACCCCCAACCGCTCGGCCAACGGCTTGGTCGTCCTGCCCCACTACATCAACGCCGTCCTCTCCCTGAGGGTGGAGCAGTACGTGGATCTGGACACCCACGGTATGTTCATCTGCTCCATCGACGAGGCGCAGGTGATCAGCGATAAAGAAAGTATGACCTACGCCTACTACCACGCCCATGTAAAGCCCCAGCCCCAGACCGCGGGCAAAAAGGGGTATGTTTGCAAGATTTGCGGGTATATTTATGAGGGTGAGACCCTGCCCGAAGATTACATCTGCCCCCTGTGCAAGCACGGCGCAGCGGACTTCGAGCCCATCACCGAATAATTCCCTGCGGAGGTGAATAGTATGAAGAAGTCCGTGTGCGAGGCCTGCGGCTGGGTGTACGACGAGGCGGCGGGCGCCCCCGATCTGGGCATCGCCCCCGGCACCAAGTTTGCCGACCTGCCTGAGGACTTTGCCTGCCCCCTGTGCGGTGTGGGCAAGGATCTGTTCAGCGAAGACTAATTCCCTGTGCCCCTCCTGCGGGAGGGGCGGTTAGGAGCTACATATGACTATGGTTTTACTCACCGCGCTGGGGGTTGGCGGCGCCACCGTCGTCGGCGCCCTCATCGGTTTTATCTTCCGTAAATTATCCCACAAATTCTCGGATATCGTCCTATCCTTTGCCGCCGGCGTGATGATGGCGGCGGCGGTGCTGGGTCTCATCCTCCCCGCCGTGGACTATGGCTCCGCCTACGGCATCGGCTGGGGTCTGACGATGGCCTGCGGCGGCATCTTCGCCGGCGCGGTCTGCCTCAATCTGGTGGATAAGCTGGTGCCCCACCTGCACAATCCCCTGAGCAACGACCGCGAATCCCACCGCGGCAGTCAGATGAGTAAGGTGATTCTGTTCGTCACCGCCATCGCCATCCACAACCTGCCCGAGGGTATCGCCGCCGGCGTCAGCTTTGGCAGCGACGACGTGACCCAAGCGATGCTGATCGCGGGCGGTATCGCCCTGCAGAACATCCCCGAGGGTATGGTGGTCATCGGCCCCATGCTGGCGGCGGGTGTGGCCCCCCGCAAGGCCTTTGTCATCGGTATGCTGACCGGTCTGGTGGAGGTGGTGGGCACCCTCATCGGCTACTTCGCGGTGAGCGTCGCCTCGGCGATTCTGCCCTTTGCTCTGGCCTTTGCCGGCGGCACCATGCTGTACGTCATCTCGGACGAGATGATCCCCGAGACCCACGCCCACGGCAACGAGCGGGGCGCCACCTACGCCCTCTTAGTGGGCTTCTGCTTAATGATGGTAATGGATGTAATTTTAGGGTGATATGAATATGAATGCGATTATCAATGGCGCTATCATTCTGCCCGATACGGTGGTGGAAGGTTGTGCCCTACTGTTTGAGGATAACGTCATCTGCGGCATCATACATAGCGAGGACGTCCCCGCTGACGCCACCGTCATCGATGCCCGCGGCGGCTACGTGATGCCGGGTCTCATCGACCTGCACATCCACGGCTACGGCGGTGCGGACGTGTGCGACGGCGACCCCGACGCCATCCGTCGGATGGACGCGATGATGCTGAAAAACGGCGTCACCAGCTGGCTGGCGACCACCATGACGGCGGATGAGGACACCCTGCGCCGCGCCTTTACCGCCTGCCGCGAGGTGATGGCAGAGGGCGGTCACGCCCTCTTAGGCGTCCACGCCGAGGGCCCCTATATCAACCCCAACAAGTGCGGCGCCCAAGACCCCGCCTGCGCGGCGGCGCCCAACCCCGCCTTTATCAAGGAGCACGCCGACGTGATTCGTCTGCTGACCCTCGCACCCGAGATGGACGGCGGTTTCGCCGCCATCCGCGAGCTGAAAACAGGCACCGACATCGTACTGGCTATGGGTCACACCGACGCGGACTACAACACCGCCATCGGCGCCATCGACGCGGGCATCACCCACGCCACCCACCTATTTAACGCCATGTCACCCCTCCACCACCGCGCCCCCGGTGCGGTGGGCGCGGCGCTGACGGCGGACGTGAGCTGCGAGCTGATCGCGGACAACCACCACGTTCATCCCGCCCTCTACGACCTGGTGTGGCGACAGAAGACCTGGAACGTGTGCCTGGTCACCGACTGCCTCGCCGCCGCGGGCAGCCCCACCAATCACGGCCAATTGGGCGGCCAAACGGTGCGTGTGAGCAGCGACGGCCTGTGCCACCTGTCCGACGGCACCATCGCCGGCAGCACCCTGCGTCTGTGGGAGGCGGTGCGCAACCTCTACACCCACTCCACCATCCCGCTGTGGGAGTGTGTCAACTGCGCCACCCTCAACCCCGCCGACGCGCTGGGTTTGGAGGGCAAAGGCTCGCTGGAGATGGGCAACGACGCGGACATTCTCATCACCGACCGCGATTTTTACCCCCGCATCACGATTTTCAGTGGTAAAATGGTATAAAAAAAGAGCAGACACGGTTGTGTCTGCTCTTTTTTTATTTCCACCAATTGGGGTCGTAACAAATGGCGGGAACGGTATCCGTCCAGCCGATGCAATAGGCGGTGAACTCCGTAATCTCATTGCGCGCAATGAAACTCTCGGTCCACAGCATCACGTCCTTGAGATATTTCTGCTTGGCAATCTCGTTGCGCCCCGCAGGATCGTACATCTCCTCTGCGCCAAACAGGTGTAGCAACTCGTGAGCCACCACCGAGGCACGATTATGGGTCTTTTGGTGCAGGGTATCGGTGGCAGGCACGTCGGTATTGCGAGCGTATACCACCGCGTATTCCAACATCTGCGCATACGGGTCGACGTGACCGCGGGCATAAGATAGACCGTCCTTATTCATCATGCAGAGGAACATCACGTCCTCGCCGCCGTTGTCCCGCCGCAATTTGGCATAGAATTGGTCGCCGGTGCCCTCACCCATATTGCCCACCACCGACTCCAACAAATCGTAGTCGCTCTCGTCCGGTTTGTGGGCGACGGTGGCAGGATAATACACGCGGCCGCCGTTCTCCAACGTGCCGTGGTAGTATTTGGTCTGGATGTCCAACGGCACGCCGTACTTCGCTGCCTGCTGCTCCAGCCATTCCACCGCCTTGGCAATCTGCACGTTTTGGAAATGCTGAATGAGGGTGTCATTCCACGCACTCTCCGCGTCGTCCACAAACAGCACCACCAAGGTGGGGTTGCGTGTCAGCGTGCCGCAGTTGCCCAGATCGTACCATCCCCGATAGGACTCCGCCGTGGGCGGTGGAGTGGTCGTGGTGGTAGGTTTCTTTGTGGTCGTGGCAGTAGACGGCCGCACCGTCGTTGTGGGGGCCACCGTGGGCGAATCCGTTATGGTGGTAGCCTGTGTGGTGGATTCTGTGGTGGTCACCGCGGTCGTGTCGGTGGCGGTTTGATGGGTCGTAGTCGTTGTGGTGACGGTCGTGGTGGACGGTGCCGCAGGCGATTCCTCTACCCCACCGCAGGCACACAGAAACAGCGCCAACACCAACAGCCAAATGAGTAATGCATACTTTCTCATAGAATTCTCCTTATTCCAGCAATTCCAACAGTTCCTCGGGGGTGAGGTCGGTGAGGGAAGGCGTGACCCCCTCCACCACGGACTGAGCCAACTGCCGCTTTTGCTCCTGCAGGCCCACGATCTTTTCCTCGATGGTGTCGCGGGCGATGAGCCGCACCACCTGCACGGGATTCTTCTGCCCGATGCGGTGGGCGCGGTCGGTGGCCTGATCCTCCACTGCCCCATTCCACCAGGGATCGTAGTGAATCACCATATCCGCACCCGTCAGGTTGAGACCCACGCCGCCCGCCTTCAGCGAGATGAGGAAAACGGGGGTATCGTCGGCGTTGAAGGCGTCCACCAGTCTGGCACGCTCCTCCTTAGGCGTGGAGCCTTGGAGGATGTAGTGGGCGATGCCCTCCGCCTCCAGGCGCTCCCGCAGGAGAGCCAGCATAGAGGTGAACTGGGAGAATAGCAGTACCTTATGCCCCGCGGCGGTGGCCTCGCCGAGCAGTTCCATACAGGCGTCCAGCTTGGCGCTGTCGCCGCTGTACCCCTCGCAGCACAGACGCGGGTCGCAACAGATCTGCCGCAAGCGGGTGAGCTGAGAGAGCACCGTGATGCGCTGCTTGCCGCTCAGTTTGCCGCCACCGGTGATGGTGCGGCGCAGGTCGGACACCGCGGCGAGATACACCTGCCGCTGGGGTCGCTCCATGGGCGCGGGCAGCAGCCGCTCGGTCTTGGGAGGCAGTTCGGTGAGCACCTCCTGCTTTAAACGGCGCAGGATAAAGGGGGCCACCATCTGCCGCAGATGCTCCGCCACGCGGGTCTCCTGCCGCTGGATGGGAGCCTCAAACCGATTCATAAAGGCGCGGCGGGTGAACAGGAAACCGGGCATCAGGAAGTCGAAGATGCTCCACAGTTCTGCCAGCCGATTCTCCACCGGGGTACCCGTCAAGGCAAACCGCCGCACCGAGCGGACGGATTTCACCGCGCGGGCATTCTGGGTGTTGCTATTCTTGATATACTGTGCCTCGTCCAGCACGTGATAGTAAAATTCTAAGTCGGCGTAGTGTGCCACGTCCCGCTTGAGGATATCGTAGGAGGTGACCACCACGTCGTAGTCCGCCACCTGTGCCAAGCGGTTGCGGCGCTCGGCGGCGTCACCGATGATGCAGAGCACACGCAGATGGGGGGCAAACTTAGCCAGTTCCCTCTCCCAGTTCAGCACCACCGAGGTGGGACACACCACCAACGAGGGCAGGGTGACACCCCGCTCCTTGGCGGCGGCCAGGAGGGCAATCATCTGCACCGTCTTGCCCAAACCCATATCGTCGGCCAGGATGCCGCCAAAGCCCAGCTCCTCCATCGAGCGGAGCCAGCGGTAACCCACCCGCTGATAGCCGCGCAGGACACCCTGCAGGCAGGCGGGGATGTCGTACTTGGCCTCTGCCGCACGGCGGTGCCGCTCGGTGAGTTGCTGGAAGAGGCGGTCGCGGGTGACCTGCATGGCCTGTCCCTCCAGCACGCGGTCGAGGTACAGGGCGCGGTAGGTGGGCAAGGACACCTCGCCACCCGTCAGGTCGCGGGCAGAGAGACCCAGGCTCTCGGTGAGCCCCGCCAATCGGGTCAGGCCGCCATCCTGCAGGGTCAGCAGTCGGCCGTCCTTCAGGCGGTGGTACGCCGCACCATCGCGGTAGCCGGTGAGGATGCCCGCCAGTTCGCTGGGGTCGAGATCCTCTAAATCCACCGTCATCCGCAGCAGGTCATCCACCAGGCTGACCCCTACCGACAGGGTGGGCATCGGCGCCAAACCGCGGGTGCCGAAGGCGGCAGACTCGGTGACCTGCGCCAAACGACGCAGGCGGGGCAGCGCCACCGTGAGGAATTGATACAACCGATCCTCCTCCCACAGCGCCGTCAGGGCGCCGTCGGGGGTGCGGTCGGCAAAATAATCGTCCAAAATCAGCCGTACAGGCCATTCGGCAATCGGATCCTGCCACGGCTGGGGTTCGCCGTCATAGGCGGCGACACGACCGCCGTAGGTGAACTCCACCGACGCCGTCACCCGCTCGCCGTCGCGGTGCAGGTGAATAGCGGTGGACAGGCGGGGCGGTGTATGGCTATCCAGCAGGGTACTCTCCCCCTGCAGGTTCACGTAGGGGCGGATGGCCGCCAACACGCCACCGCAGAAGGTGGGCAGGTCGGCCGCGGCAATATGCAACCCCGCGGGATGGGCGGCGGCCAGGGTAGCCCAGCCCGCCATCCGTCGGGTATAATCGGTGTTGGTGCGATAGAGGCGACCGCGATACAGCAGATACAGCTTGCGGGCACCCATCAGCGGCATGGCCTCGTCGCCGTAGAGCCGCACGCCGTCCCCCTCCTTCTCAACCGTCAGGGTGAGGGTGGGCAGACCCTCAGCCAGGGTGACGCGGCGCTCGCCCGCGGGGGTGAACACCGTCAGACCCGCCCCCTGCCAGAGGGTGAAAAAGCGATCCAACGCCGCCTTAGACAGCGGCAATTCCGCCACGGGGCCGCTGACCGCAGTGCCGATGCGAGCGCCCTGCGCCCCCACCTCCGCCAGCAGAAAATCCAGCAGCGGACGGCTCTCGGGAGCGAAACTGTGGCGGTGGTGCAACAGGGTCAGCTCGCGGCCGTATTCCACCACCTCGCCCAGCTCCATCCACTCGGCAAAGCGGGCGATATTCTTCACCTGATACGCCTTGTCCCGTCCCACCGTAAAGGTGAGGGCGGGTGTGCGTCCCGTCAGGTGGAGGATGGGGGTGAGGGTCACCCCCGGCTCGTCGCTCTCCTGCACCGTCAGCCGCACCCGCTCGCCGGACAGATAGGCGTCCATCAACTGCCGCACCGCAGGGTCGGTGGCGGCAGGGGTGGCGGCAGACACGGCTACGGGAGCCGCCGTGGTGGTCATATCCTGATAATAGGTGTGCACCAGGGTGGCGACGATGTGCTTGCATCCCCGTCCGGTGGCGGCGAAGCGGTTACATCCGCAGGAGAGGTGGGCCACCTCGCCGGTGGAATCAAACCCCACCTCCACCGCAAAGGTGGCGCCGAGTTCCTCCACCCGCGCGGCGATGCGACGGCTGTAATAGGGGTCCGTCTCCTCGGCAAAGGCACGCACCCAGCCCGCATTGTAGCCGCTGACGCCACGCAGATAGGCCTGTCGGCTCTCGGCCAACAGACTGATTTTCTTCAATGAATACAGCGCCATACGCGCCACCTCCCTACTCGTTTTTGTGTTTTGGGTATCTTATTATTATACGCGCTTTCCCGTTTGTTGACAAGGGGATTTTGACAATTGGCAAAATTCTTGCTTTTTTCCACCCGGTCTGCTATACTGATGGAAGAAATTGAGACAGGAGGTCTTCCCTATGTCCCACCCCATTTATATGATCGCATCCGACATCCACGGCTCCGCCTTCTTCGCCCAGGAACTCATCGAGGCCTTTGAGCGCGAGGGCGCCGACGAGTTGTTGCTGCTGGGCGACATCCTCTACCACGGCCCCCGCAACGCTCTGCCTCTGGGCTACAACCCCAAGAAGGTCATCGAGATGCTCAATCCCCTGGCGGACAAGATCACCTGCGTGCGGGGCAACTGCGACGCCGAGGTGGACCAGATGGTGCTGGATTTCTCGCTGATGGCGGACTACCGCACCGTGCTGGTGGAGGAGGAGACCCTGTTCCTCACCCACGGGCATCTGGAGAATCTCCCCATCCAGCCCGGCAACATCATCCTGCAGGGTCACACCCACGTGCCGCTGTGTCAGCATCGTCCCGACGGCTGCTGGCTGCTGAATCCCGGCTCGGTGTCCATCCCCAAGGAGGACAGCCCCCACAGTTATCTGCTGCTGAAGGACGGCACCTTCTATTGGAAGACCTTGGGCGGCGAAGAATATCGCTCCGCCCCCCTGTTTGGCTAAAAAGAAAAGAGTCTGTGCGATGGCACAGACTCTTTTTTCATTATCGTAACTCCACCACGGCGGTGCGGATGCCGCCGCCCACAATGTCCACGTAGCCGTAGGTGCGGCCGTACCGCAAACTGCCGGGATTAAAGAGGTACAACCCGTCGGCGTATTCCTCGTAGGGGTTGTGGGTATGCCCAAAGAGGGCGATATCCGCCCCCGCCTCACGGGCGGCCATATCCAGGCGGTAGAGGGTATACTTCACGTCGTGGCGATGGCCGTGGGTGAAATAAAACCGCTTGCCGCCGAAGGTCTCCTGACGGATGGGGATGGCGTCCGAACCGAAATCGCAGTTGCCCGGCACCATATAGAACTCACGGTCGGGATACAACTCCGCCGCATCCTCCGCCTGACGCAGACCGTCGCCCAGGAAAATCACCACCCGCGCGGTGGGTTGCTGCTCGATGGCCTCGCACAGGCCGCGAAAATCGCCGTGGACGTCGGACACCACCAATACACGCATCAGAATCCCTCCCTACTCATATTATGGGTTATGAACACATACATTGTACCATAAACCCACACCCAACACAAGGAGGAAATCCGATGAACGATTCTTTTACCCCCGCCCAGATGGAGAAATTATTGCAGGTGGCCGCCGGGCGGCTGGGCACCACCCCCGACGCGCTGAAGGCCGCCTTTCAGCAGGGCGGACTGAAGGGCATCTCCGAAGCTCTGCCACCCCAACAGGCGGAAAAACTGCAAAACGGGCAGGCGGAGAAACTGCTCAGCGACCCCGCGGTGCAACGCCTGCTGATCCAGCTGTTGGGGCAGTGACCTATGGAGGATTTAAGCGAGAAACTCACCCAACTGCTCTCCTCCCCCGAGGGAATGAGCAAAATTCAGTCGGCTATGTCCGCTCTGGGCGGGATGATGGGTGAGGACACACCCCCGCCTCCACCGCAGGCGGATATGGGGGTGGATATGGCGATGATTTCCAAAATCCTGCCGCTATTGGGCAACCTCAATCAAGAGAACGAGGACACCCGCCTGCTGGCGGCGCTGCGCCCCTATCTCCACGGGCAGCGAGCGGAGAGATTGGAGGAAAGTATGCGGCTGATGAAGCTGATGCAACTACTACCACTGCTGACGGAGGGAGGGCGAGCCAATGGCGGATGACCTGATGGTGATGCAGCGACAGGCCGCACGGCGGGTGCGGGAGATGCAGGAGCACTCGCGGCGGGTGTTTGAAGCGCACCAAGAGACCGCACCGCCGCCTGCCGCTCCACTCCACCTGGAGTCGGAGCAGTGGCTGCTGCTGGGGCTGGCGCTACTGCTGATGCGCTGCGGCGGACGAACGGAACTGACCCTGGCACTGCTGTATTTGGCGTTGTAAACCCCTTGCAATTTTCCTTCGTACAAGATATAATAAAAGGCGATGGTGACAATCACCATCGCCTTTTTGTTGTTTATTGCTCCAGATTCTTCTCCGCGGTGCGCAACAGATTGAGCAGCGAGGAAGCAAACTGGGGATACTGCGCCTGCAACTCGTCGGGCAGCATAGCGGGCAGCGTGCCCTCCTGCGCCATCTTGCGGCACAGTTCGCCTGCGTTGACGGCGCTATTCACCGCCGAGCTGACACAGGCCGCCTGATAGCGGTAATCCGCCACGGCAAACAGGTCCCGCAGGTTCTTATCGTTAGCGGTGTACATCTGGCGGAAGATGACGTAGACCATCTGCACCAGCGCATTGGACACCTCGGTGGTCAGCTCCTTATTATTGCTCTTCTGCAACAGGTCGAAGATCACCTGCAGGGAGTTGACCAGCAATTTCTTATTCAGCACCGGCAGCACACCGGCGGGGGTCATACGGCTATCGCGGATGGCGGGATCCTGCTCGGGGATCTCCTCCACGGCGATCATAGTGCCTGCCTTGTCGGCGGTACGGCCCAGCAGATAGTCGCAAGACACGCCGTAATAGTCGGCGGCGGCCACCACAAAGTCCAGACCGCACTCACGGATGCCCTTCTCGTAGTGAGAGAGCAGAGCCTGGGAGATATGCAGGTCGGTAGCGGCTTTTTTCTGGCTGATGCCGCGCTCTTTACGCAGCAGGGTCATCATACGGGGAAAAGCGGCGTTCACACGCGACACCTCCTTGTTTGTTTCCCCTCTCGTGAGGGGTGCATTGGCAATTCTACTCCTATTTACCCCCAAATGTCAAGGGGGAATTTTACAGATAGTTGATTTTTTGATAAAAATTCCAATAAGGAGTTAATTTTTTATGAAAACTTACAAGATTCACCTCATCCGCCACGGCATCACCGAGGCCAATCAGGACGGCCGCTACATCGGCCGCACCGATCTGCCCCTCTCCCCCGAGGGCTTGGCCCATCTGCTGGCGCTGAAGGAGAAATATCAGTATCCCGGCGGGGTGCGGTTCTTCACCAGCCCCCTGATGCGCTGCCGCCAGACGCTGGAGGTGCTGTACCCCGGCTGTCAGCCCGAGGCGGTGGAGGGTCTGGCCGAGTGCGACTTTGGCGAGTGGGAGGGTAAATCCATCCGCGACCTGAAGAACGACGAGCGCTTTCTGCGCTGGATGGAGGGTGCCGACCGCACCATCCCCGGCGGCGAGGACAGCGAGGATTTTCGCGCCCGCGTGTGTGCCGCATTCGAGGGTATCGTCAACGACCTCATCCACCACGGCGACACCGAGGCGGTGGTGTGCACCCACGGCGGCGTGATTACGATGTTAATGCAGATCTATGGTCTGCCCAAACTGGAGCCCAAGGATTGCCTCGCCGCGGCGGGTCAGGGTTTCACGCTGCGGGTGACCCCCTCCATCTGGATGAGCGAACCCTTAGCAGAGGTGCTGTGCATCATCCCCTGGGAGAAGGAAGAGTAAAAAAAGCTCCAGCTACGACCGTTGTATCCACTTGGGCACCTCCCTGCTGAAGTGTGGGAATTGCCGCGCAGCGGCAATTCGAGCACGGCGGCACCGCCCCGCAACCACAACCGCGGTGGGACGCCGTGCGGCCGAGGTGCTGTGTATGATTCCTTGGGAGAAGGAAGAGTAAATACCCCTAACGTCTCTTTCCACACGCCTCTCTCTTCCAAAACAGCAATTTGCACAATAATTTTGGCTATACAAAGCGGATAATTTTTTAACAAAACTATTGTATGTGGGCGCGTAATGCGCTATAATAAGAGTATCAAGGTAAAATACCATCAAGGAGGACAAAACTATGGCACTCGTAAACACCAAAGAAATGTTCCAGAAGGCTTATGAGGGCGGGTACGCCATCGGCGCTTTCAACGTCAACAACATGGAGATCATCCAGGGTATCGTCGACGCCTGCAAGGAGCTGAACAGCCCCGTCATTCTGCAGGTCTCCGGCTCTGCCCGTAAGTATGCCCGTCACGCCTATCTGTACAGCATGGTCAAGACCGCCGCTGAGGAGACCGGTCTGCCCATCGCCCTGCACCTGGACCACGGCTCCAGCTTCGAGCTGTGCAAGGAGTGCATCGACGGCGGCTTCACCTCCGTCATGATCGACGGCTCTCACCTGGACTATGAGGAGAACGTTGCCCTGACCAAGAAGGTCGTTGAGTACGCCCACGCCCACGGCGTCACCGTCGAGGGTGAGCTGGGTCAGCTGGCCGGCGTCGAGGACGAGGTCAGCGTGGAGGCCGACAAGGCTCAGTACACCGATCCCGATCAGGTTCTGGACTTCGTGACCCGCACCGGCGTGGACAGCTTGGCCATCGCCATCGGCACCAGCCACGGCGCCTTCAAGTTCAAGCCCGGTCAGAACCCCCAGCTGCGCTTTGACATCCTGCAGGAGGTTATGGATCGTCTGCCCGGCTTCCCCATCGTTCTGCACGGCGCCTCTTCCGTGATGCAGGAGTACGTGGCTACCGTTAACCAGTACGGCGGCCAGATGGCCGACGCCATCGGTATCCCCGAGGATATGCTGCGTCAGGCCGCTAAGATGGCTGTCTGCAAGATCAACGTGGACTCTGACCTGCGTCTGGCTCT
>JAZREF010000069.1:0-2722 GCA_045660625.1 Acutalibacteraceae bacterium | reverse complement strand
AAAAACCAATCCCCCCCCCCCCCCCCCCACTAAGGGCCCCCGAACCCCCCCCGAAAGAGCGGGAAAACCCACCCTGAAAAGGGCCCAAAAAAGGACGCCTGCACCGCAGGCGTCCTTTTGTGTTTTTGGCTTATTTTTCCTGTCCGCACAGCACCTCGGCGTCCTCGGGTTCCGACTTGCTCCACAGTTTGGAGATGTCGATCTTGGGGATGCGGAAGTCGGCGATGAACAGGATGCCGACCAGCACCGGCAGCGCGTGGAACACCGTCAGCATCACGTTGGCGGGCACCCACAGGCTGAGGATGTAGGCCAGCGGCAGGATGATGGCGGAACTGGTCACCGGCAGGCCGCGATAGCTCTTGGCACAGCCGTCCTCCTCCATCTGGCGCTTGGTCTCCAACACGTTGAAGAAGGCGAGGCGAATGAGGGCGCACAACACGTAGAAGATGAGGGCCGCCACACCGCCGATGCTGTCCACGCCGCTGAAATACAGGATGACGGCGGGCACCACGCCGAAGCACACGATGTCGCACAGCGAATCCAGCTGGATGCCGAAATTCTTCTCGTCAGCGGTGCGATTCTTCTTAGATCGGGCCACGGCACCGTCAAAGATATCGCACACACCGGACAGAATCAGGCAGCCGATCGCCAGCCACAGATGGCCGTCGTGGGCGCACTTCATACCGACGATGCCCGAGACCAGGCTCAGGTAGGTCAGAATGACGGTGTAGTTGTAAAAACCGATAAATTTCATTCGTCTCACTCCGTTTAGATTGGGTTGCGGATTAGTCCTCCATACCGATCTGCCCCTGCAGGCGGGTGCGCTTGTCGTGGATGTCGTTGAAGTAGCCCATATATTCCACGTAGTACTTGCTGTCGGGGAAGAGATAGTGATACAGATCGATGAGGTAGTCGTCGGTCATACTGGCGATGTAGTCCACCACGATCTGGTTGGGCTCGGTCTGCTCGTAGGGGATGTCGCGATGATAGTGGGTGGCGTTGACGTAGTCGATGTGGTGCAGGAAGACGGGGGAGTCTCTGCGGTCGTTCTGCAGGTCGTCCAGCAACTTTTCGTAGATCTCCTCCATCATATATTTCACCACTCGGTCGAGGATGACGCGGCCGGGCTCGTTGGCGTAGATCATAGAGTAGTTCTCACGCTTATAGTCCTGCACCGCCTTGAAGTGCTCCTCGTCCAGCTTGATGTAGGGCTTGCCGTAGCTGTTCTCGATGATGTTGACCACCAGGTTGTTGACGATCTCAGAGTTGATGGTGCCGATCTCGCCGGCGGTGTACTGGTCGTCCGCCACCATCTGCATACGGGCGGCATCCTGGCGGTCCTTGCCCAGATAGGCGATGATGTCCGAGATGCGCACCACGTTACCCTCCAGCGTAGAGGGCTGGATCTTATTGGAATAGCCGGGGATGGTGTAGCACTTCTCCAGCTCTGCCTCGAAGTCCTCGAAATTGTCGATGGGCAGGGGGCGATACTCCGCCAGCTCGATGTCGCCGTTGTGACCTGGGATGCCCGACAGGGTCTGCAGGGTCAGATTCATGGGGAAGATCTCGGTCAGCACACGGGCGGAGTGAATGTTGTGGGTGAAATAGCGGCCGGTGTGCTTGTTATACAGCTGATTAAGGTACACCTCGCCGCAGTGGGCGAAGGGGGTGTGACCGATGTCGTGACCCAGGGCGATGGCCTCGATGAGGTCCAGATTGAGGTTCAGCGCACGGCCGATGGTGCGGGCGATGCGGGACACCAGCTGCACGTGGAGACCGCGGCGGGTGATGTCGTCATTCTTGGTCAGGGCGAACACCTGGGTCTTGTCGGTGTAGCGGTTGTAATAGGGCGAATACAGAATCTTATCAATATCCTTCGCGAAGGCGGGGCGCCAAACCGTATCCGGCTTCGAGGTGGGGTAGCGGCGGATGGCGGCCTCGTCGTGAAAGGAAAAATCGGTGTAGGAATGGGTCTTTTTCTCCTGCTCCATACGCTCGGACAGAGCGGCGGACAGTTGCTCTTTTGCCATACTTATCCCTCCTTTACCCCACAGTATAACATAGTTTTACAAAAAAATCAAGCAGGCCTTGCGCGGGGCGGGGCGGAGGGGGATTCCACATCTCACCTCTTGACACTTGCCCCGCTTTTAGGGTATAATATTGGGAAATGAAATCCCCCCGAAAGGACGATCGATATGAGCAACTACAAAATCGAAACCAAGTGTGTGCAGGGTGGTTATACCCCGGGCAACGGCGAGCCCCGCCAGATCCCGATCATCCAGTCCACCACTTTCAAATACGCTACCAGTGAGGATATGGGCAAGCTGTTTGACCTGGAGGCCTCCGGCTATTTCTACACCCGTCTGCAGAACCCCACCAACGACTCCGTGGCGGCTAAGATCTGCGAGATGGAGGGCGGCACCGCCGCTATGCTGACCTCTTCCGGTCAGGCTGCCTCCTTCTACTCTGTGTTCAACATCGCCTCCTGCGGCGACCACGTGGTGTCCTCTTCCTCCATTTATGGCGGCACCTACAACCTGTTCGCCGTGACTATGAAGCGTATGGGTATCGACTTCACCTTCGTCTCTCCCGATTGCACCGAGGAGGAGTTGAACGCCGCCTTCCGTCCCAACACCAAGGCCGTCTTTGGCGAGACCATCGCCAACCCTGCTCTGACCGTGCTGGATATCGAGAAGTTTGCCAATGCCGCCCACGCCCATGG
>JAZREF010000068.1:0-2242 GCA_045660625.1 Acutalibacteraceae bacterium | reverse complement strand
AAAAAAAAAAAACCCGCGTTGGGGCTGTAGCATCGGTGTCTTTTTGCATTCGATTAGTTCTCGTGAGGATTGAGGAATCCCAGGCCGCGCACCTCGTCGGTGGACAGCACCATCACGAAGGCGTTGGGATCGATCTTGAAGGTGACCTTGCGCAGGTGGAACAGTTCGTCGCGGCGCACGGTGCAGAGGATCATATTCTGATCCTGGCCGGAATAGGCGCCCTGAGCCTTCAGCAGGGTGCAACCGCGGTTGACCTCGTGCATAATGGCCTGGGTGACCTCCGGCTGCTTTTGGGTGATGATCATCGCCATCTTGCCACCGCGACCGCCGTAGACCACGTGGTCGATGACCTGAGAGCTGATGAAGACGAACACCACGGCGTACATGGCGTTCTCCAGGTGGCCGTAGACCACGGCGGAGATGGTGATCACCACCGCATCCACCACCATAATCAGGCTACCCACCGACATATGGGGGTATTTCTTCTCCAACAGGCGGGAGATGATCTCGCTGCCGCCGGTGGTACCGCCGCGGCGCATAATCAGACCCACGGCGAAGCCCAGCAGCACGCCGCCGAAGATGCACACCAGGATGAGGTTAGCACCCTCGCCGGAGTAGAGGTGGCTCAGATAGGGGTCCATAGCGTCCACCAGCACGCTGGACAGCAGGATGCCCAGCATGGTGCGCACCGCCATACCGCGGCCCAGCACCTTCCACGCCGCAATCAGCAGCGGCACGTTCATCACGATGGTGGCCACACCGATGGGAATCTCAAAGGGGAACGCCCATTCGATACTGATGTAGTTGAGCAGGGTGGCGATACCGGTGACACCGCCGGGGGCGATGTTGTTGGGGGCACTGAACATCGAGATGGCCACGCCGTAGCAGACGCTGCCGCCAAAAATGAACAGAAAGTCAATGAACAAGCCCTTCCAATCAATCTTTTTTAACATACTCATTCCTCCACGCACAGGGCGAACAGCTCGCGCACGCGATCGATGCGACCCGCCAGATACAGATAACCGAACAAACACTCAAATCCCGTGGAACGGTGATAGTCCGCACCGCTGCGGGCGGTGTGGGCGTTGCGACCCCGCTTGTACACCGCCTCTTCCTCCTCGGTGAGCAGGGGCAGCAGCTTGTCCATGGCGGCGGACTGGGCCTCGGCACGCACCGCCTTGACCGCCATTTTGTGCAGGTCGTTGACCGGGCGGTTGGCCTCGCTGAGCAGCTTTTCGCGCACCATCAGGCTGTACACGCCGTCACCCACAAAAGCCAGCGCCAGCGGGCTCAGGGTGTGCAGATCGATATCCTGAGGGTATAATCTCTCCATTTTTATACCTCCCGTAGCCAAAAATCGGGTTTTCGCCACCGATTAGTCAATGAAATCGAACTCGAAATCGTAGATGCTGACGGTGTCGCCCTCGCCGCAGCCGGCGGCGCGCAGGGCGTCGATGACGCCGCTGCCGTCCAGCAGACGCTCGAAGTACAGCAGTCCGTCGGGATCGTCAAAGCGGATGCCGCGCATCACGCGGAACAGCCAGTTGGCCTCCACGAAGTAGATGCCGCCGCGATTGGTGATCTGCACCGAGTGATCCTTCAGATCATCGGGGTTGGGCAGCACCGGCGCCTCGGCCTCAAAGCGGCGGATGGGGGGCAGCTTGCTCAGCAGCTCGCCACAGCGCAGCGCCAGCTCCTGGGTGCCGTGGGCGATGGGAGCCATCAGCGGGAAATATTCCAGACCGCGCTTCTCCATCTCGGCGGCGAAGGCTTCCAACTGCTCGTCGGTGGCCAGGTCGCACTTGTTGCCCGCCACGATCATGGGGCACTCGGCCATCTCGGCGTTGAATTTCAAAAGTTCCTCGTTGATGGTGTCAAAGTCGGCGATGGGGTCGCGTCCCTCGCTGCCGGACACGTCCACCACGTGCACCAGCAGGCGGCAACGCTCGACGTGACGCAGGAAGTCGTGGCCCAGACCCACGCCGTCGGAGGCGCCCTCGATGACGCCGGGGATGTCCGCCATCACGTAGGACATACCGGGGATGGGGCGCACCACGCCCAGCACGGGGGTGATGGTGGTGAAGTGGTAGTTGGCGATCTCGGGCTTGGCCTCGCTGACCACCGAGATGAGGGTGGACTTGCCCACGTTGGGGAAGCCCAACAGACCCACGTCCGCCAGCAGCTTCAGCTCCAGACGGATCTCGTACTCCTCGCCGGGGGTGCCGGGCTTGGAGAAGCGGGG
>JAZREF010000067.1:0-6284 GCA_045660625.1 Acutalibacteraceae bacterium | reverse complement strand
GATACGGTGGAGGCCGTCTTCTCTCGCGCTGAGGAGCTGGAGGCCATCGGTCTCTCGGTGCCTGCCGTGACCAAGACGCTGATGCTCTTACAACGAGCTGGCGGGGCGGTGGATACCGCCGCCTATACGGAGGAGCAGGCAACGGCGCAGATCCTCTCTCTGTTGGGAGGTGACGCGGTATGATGAAAGATATTACGCTGGGACAATATTTCCCCGGTAATTCCCTCCTGCACCGCCTTGACCCCCGTATGAAGCTGGTGCTTACCCTCTGCTTTATCGTGCTGGTGTTCCTGCCGCAGAATTGGTGGGGCCTGCTGGCGGTGGGTCTGTTCCTGCTGCTGGTGTTGGGTCTGTCCCGCCTGCCGCTTCGCCTGATTTGGCGCAGTACCAAGCCGGTACTGTTCCTCGTGGTGTTCACCGCGGCGCTCAACGTACTGTACGTGGCGGAGGGCACCACCCTCTTCCGCTGGCAGTTCATTCACGTCACCACCGGCGGCCTGCAATCCGCAGGATTCATCGCCGCCCGCATCGTGACCCTGATTTTGGGCAGTTCGCTGCTGACCTACACCACCACCCCCACGGCGCTGACCGACGCCATCGAGCGTCTGCTGTCGCCGCTGAAACTGATTAAGATCAATCCCCACGAGCTGGCGATGATGATGACCATCGCCCTGCGCTTTATCCCCCCCCTGAGGGAGGAGACGGACAAGATTATGTCCGCCCAGAAGGCACGCGGCGCCGATATGGAGTCGGGCGGCCTGGTCCAGCGGGTGAGGGCGCTGGTGCCTGTACTCATCCCGCTGTTCGTGTCCTCCTTCCGCCGCGCCTACGACCTGGCGATGGCGATGGAGTGCCGCTGCTATCAGGGCGGCACCGGCCGCACCCGTATGAAGCGGCTCAAAACCGCCCCCCGCGATTGGCTGGCGCTGGCGGTGTATCTGCTGGTGGGTGTAGGTATCGTGATGCTGAATATCTACTTCGGCAAGATTATTTGATTGTAAAGGAGGTGTCGTGATGGCACGCATCTTATTGACCCTGCGCTATGACGGCACCGCCTATCACGGCTGGCAGGTGCAACCCAACGGGGTCACCGTCCAGCAGGTGTTGCAGGACGCGGTGGAGAAGGTCACCGGCCTGCGCAGCGGCATCACCGGCTGGTCCCGCACCGACGCGGGAGTGCACGCGGATATGTTCTGCTGCACCTTTGACACCGACACCCCTCTGCGGGGGGATAAACTGTGCTCGGCGCTGAATTTTCATCTGCCCCGGGACGTGTCGGTGTACGACGCCCGTGAGGTGGAGGAGGAATTTCATCCTCGCTACCACGCCCGCGGCAAGCGGTACATCTACCGCATCTGGAACGGCACCCAGCGCCACCCGATGTACGAAAAATACGCCATCTGGCTGAAAAAGCCGCTGGACGTAGACGCCTTGAACGCCGTGGTGCAGGATTACGTGGGCACCCACGATTTTGCCGCCTTCTGCGGCGCGGGTAGCGACGTCCAAGGAACCACAGAGCGGACGATTCACTCCTGCACCGTCACCCGACAGGGGGATTTGGTGCAGTTCACCGTAGAGGGCGACGGATTCCTCTACAATATGGTGCGCATTATGGTGGGCACCCTGCTGGAGATCGCCGCAGGCCGTCTGCCGGCGGACAGCATCCCCGCCATCATCGCGGGGGGCGACCGCGCCGCGGCCGGACCCACCGCACCCGCTCACGGATTGTGCCTGGAGCAGGTATTTTACGACTGATTTGACCCAAGATTAGAGTTGAGAGGAGGGCTGACCGATGGTAGGCCGCAAACCGTCCCCCCTGTTGCCGAAACGCAAGGCGACGGGCAAGAAAAAAGTCGATACGCGGGCGAAGAAACCCGCCCCCGCCGAGGACGAGGAGATCCACGACAGCCCTGCTCGTCCCGCCCAACCCCGTAAGAGAAAGAAATCCCCTGTGCGCCGCGGCATCAAGCCCTCCGCCCCCCAGCAGCAGCTGACCGCTGAGGACAAGCGCCGTATGCGCCGCCGTCGCCAGCGCCGCCAATTGGTGGTGCGGCTGGCCGCCCTGTTGGCGGTGGTGGCCCTGGGCGTGGTGGTGTGGATGAACTGGGACGTCCTCGCCCCCGATAAATTGTGGGCCTGGGCGCAGGATATGGTGGATGGCGGCACCGGCAGCTATCCCGTGGACCTGTCCGGCACCGGCGCCCGCCGCCTGGACCAGGTGGACGACTACACCGTGGTGCTCACCGATAGCCATCTGACCTACCTCAACGCCGACGGCGCGGAGGTGGCCCGTTATGGTTGCGCCTATTCCCGTGCGCTATTGTGCACCGAGGGCAAATACGTGCTGGCCGCGGAGCAGGACGCCCGCCGCCTGCAACTCTCTACCCGTAACAAGATGATTTTGGAGTGGAACGCCGATCTGGATATCCGCGCGGTGTCCCTCAACGCCTTGGGTCAGACCGCGGTGCTCACCGAGGGCCCCCAGGGCTACGCCGTGCAGGTCAAGGTGTACGATAAGGAGGGCAAGGAGCTCTACGCCCGCAGCAGCAACCGCACCGTCACCGACGTGGCGCTGTCTGCCGACGGCACCACCATCGCTCTGGTCAGCGTGGAGGCGGCCGACGGCACCCTCAACACCCGCCTGGAGGTGTTTGCGCTGGCTTCGGCGGACCCCAATCCCCGTTGCGCCTACACCGCAGAGGATACTCTGCTGTACCGCGCCACCTTCCTGACCGATGGCACCCTGGTGGCGGTCAGCGACACCGGCGCGGTGCTGATGGATAGCCAGAGCGGTAAGACCGCCCTCTATCAGCCCGAGGGTATGCGTGTGCTGGGCTATGCCGTGGGCGGCGACACCGTCGCCTTTGCCCTGCGCTCCTACGGCGACGCCGCAGGCGGCGAGGTGGAGGTGGTCAACGCCACCGGCTTGGTGCAGAGCAACGTGATGTTCACCGGCGAATTCCGCCATCTGGCGGGTCACGGCGGGCAGTACGCCCTGCTCACCGACCTGTCGGTGCGACGCCTGTCGGCCAATGGCGCCGACGGCCTAATCTCTGTGGCGGCGGACGGCCGCCAAGCCATTGCCACGGTGGATGGCATTGTGGTGATGGGCCTCAATCGATTGGATTATTACGAGAACCCCTAATATAGGAGGTATTGGTATGGCATACGTATTGGATGCATTGTTGATCGTTCTGTTCGCCCTGTGTGTTATCGCCGGTTGGCGCCGCGGCTTTGTCAAGACTGCCAGCGGCCTGATCGCGCTGGCGGCGGCGGTGGCGGTATCGGTGCTGCTCAGCAGCACGGTGGCCGACCTGGCGTATTCTAAGGCGGTGGAGCCCCGCATCACCGCCACGTTGGAGGAGCAGCTGGCGGATAGCACGCTGCCGGTGGCTCAGCGGGTGGATAACGCGCTGGAGCAGATGCCCGGCTTTGCCACCGCCCTGCTGGCGGCCCGTGGCCTGGACAGCGGCGAGGCGGTGCTGGCGCGCCTGGAGGTGGAGGATGCCGCCTCCTCGGTGGCTCAGGGCATCACCGACCAGGTGATTGCCCCCGTGGTGATGCCCGTGTTTGAGGGTGTCTGCGCGGTGCTCTTGTTTATTCTGGCCTACGTGGTGGCCGCCATCCTGCTGCGCCTGCTCAACGTGGTGGCCCGTCTGCCGCTGATTAAGGGGCTCAACAAGGCCCTGGGCCTGGTGGCGGGTGTGTGCAGCGGCGCCCTGTGGGTGGTGTTTGCCGTGGGTCTGCTGATCACCCTGGCCTACCTGGGCTGGATTCCCGCCCTGACCCCCGAGGTGCTGGACGGTACCCTGCTGATTTCTCGTCTGCGCGATCTGTTGCAGTCGGTGACGATTTGATATTCCGTGTCCGTCGATAGGGCGGAGAAAGGTTGATTATGGTGCTTTGTTCGAGATGTAAGAAGCGTCCTGCGGTGGTGTTTGTTACCCGTATGGACGGCGATCAGAATGCGCAGAACGAGGGCTTCTGCCTCTCCTGCGCCAAGGAGTTGAATATCGGCCCCGTCAATAAGATGCTGGAGAAGTTCGGCATCAGCGACGAGGATATGGAGCAGATGGAGGAGCAGATGTCCGCTATGCTGTCCGAGATGGAGGAGGACGGCGACGACGCCTTCTCTCCCGGCGGTGCGGCGTCTATGCCCCCCTTCCTGCAGAATATGTTTGGCGGCAACCCCGCCCCCGCCGCCGACGGCCCCTCCGACGAGGAGCCGCCTAAGGAGAAGAAGGGCAAGGAGAAGGGCAAACCCCAGGCTAAGGACAAGAGCCGTAAGCACCTGGGTCTGTACTGCTCCGACCTGACCGCCAAGGCCCGCGAGGGTCGTATGGACCCCACCGTGGGCCGCGAGCGGGAGATCTACCGCGTCACCCAGATTCTCTCCCGCCGTACTAAGAATAACCCCTGCCTCATCGGCGAGCCCGGCGTGGGTAAGACCGCCATCGCCGAGGGTCTGGCTATGCGCATCGCCCGCGGCGAGGTGCCCCCTCGCCTGCTGGATAAGGAGGTGCACCTGCTGGATCTGACCGCCTTGGTGGCGGGCACCCAGTTCCGCGGCCAGTTCGAGAGCCGCATCAAAGGTCTCATCGACGAGGTGCGCGCCGCCGGCAACATCATCCTGTTCATCGACGAGGTGCACAACCTGGTGGGCACCGGCGACGCCGAGGGCAGTATGTCCGCCGCCAACATCCTGAAGCCCGCCCTGTCCCGCGGCGAGTTGCAGGTCATCGGCGCCACCACCTTTAACGAAGACCGCAAGCACATCGAGAAGGATTCCGCCCTGGAGCGCCGCTTCCAGCCGGTGACGGTGGAGGAGCCCTCTCTGCAGGCCGCCTACGAGATTCTCTGCGGTGTGCGCGCCTATTACGAAGCCTACCACGGCGTCACCGTGTCCGACGCCCTGTTGCGTCAGGCGGTGACCCTGTCCGAGCGGTACATCACCGACCGCTTTTTGCCCGATAAGGCCATCGACCTGCTGGACGAGGCCTGCGCCGCCACCGCCTTGGCGAATAAAAAGGCGGACGAGTACGCCGCCCTGCAGAAGGAGGAGGCTCGCCTGACCGCCGCCGAGGAGGAGGCTATGGCCGCCGAGGCCATCGACTACGAGGTGCTGGCCAACATCCGCGCGGATTTGGCTAAGGTGCGTGAGCAGTCCGAGGCTATCCGCGAGGCCGCCACCGCCGCCCCCGTCACCGAGGAGGCGCTGGCTAAGGTCATCGAGCTGTGGACCGGCGTGCCTGCATCTAAGGTGCAGGAGAGCGAGCTGGGTCGCCTGAGCAAGCTGGAGGACGCCTTGCGCGCCCGCGTGATCGGTCAGGAGGACGCGGTGCAGGCCGTGGCCGCCGCCATCCGCCGCAGCCGCGTGCAGATCAGCCCCCGCCGCCGTCCCGCCTCCTTCATCTTCGTCGGTTCCACCGGCGTGGGTAAGACCGAGCTGGTTAAGGTGCTGGCCACCCAGTTGTTCGACACCCCCGAGACGCTGATTCGCTTGGATATGTCCGAGTTTATGGAGAAGCACGCGGTGTCCCGCATCATCGGCTCGCCCCCCGGCTACGTGGGTTACGACGAGGCGGGTCAGCTGACCGAGAAGGTGCGCCGTAAGCCCTACTCCGTCATTCTGTTCGACGAGATTGAGAAGGCGCACCCCGACGTGCTGAATATCCTCCTGCAGATTCTGGACGAGGGTCGGGTCACCGACGCCCACGGTCGTGTGGTGAACTTTGAGAACACCGTCATCGTGATGACCTCCAACGCCGGCAGCAACCTGAAGGATACCCTGATGGGTTTCGGCCAGACCCAGTCTGAGGCGGCCAAGGAGAAGGCCACCAAGGCGCTGGGCGACTTCCTGCGCCCCGAGTTCATCGGCCGCGTGGACGAGATCGTGTTCTTCCGCCCCCTGTCGCTGGAGGATTACGTGGAGATCGCCCGCCTGATGCTGAACGAGCTGGTTGAGCCGCTGGCTGGCCGTGGAATCACCCTCCACTATACCGAGGCGGCGTTGACCGCCCTGGCCACCGCCGCCCACGGCGGCAAGCGCGGCGCCCGCGACCTGCGTAACGTCATCCGCCGTCAGGTGGAGAACGAGCTGGCCAGCGAGATCGTCGCCCGCTACGAGATTCCCCCCTCTGTGGTGGAGATTGACGCCGCAGAGAACGGCAACGGCGTCACCCTGACCTACAAATAAGCAATAAAAATCCAACGGCACCCCTGTGGCGGGGGATTTTTTGCGGTATTTTTTATTGTTTACCCTTTTTGTGGGCGCCCATAGGAGA
>JAZREF010000066.1:0-6977 GCA_045660625.1 Acutalibacteraceae bacterium | reverse complement strand
GGCGGTCCCACCGACGTGATGGTGGAAGAGGCCACCCGCGTGATGGAGATCAACGGTCTGCCCAAGGTTGAGTATCAGACCATCAGCGAGTTCGGTCAGGAGATGGAGAAGAACTACGATAAGATGCCGGTATACAACGGCGAGTTGTATCTGGAACTGCACCGTGGTACCCTGACCCAGGGCCACCAGACCAAGCGGAACAACCGCCTGTGCGAGAACGCTCTGCGCAACATGGAGCTGATGGCGGTGATGACCGGCGCCGATTATAACGCCGCTATCCCCCAGATTATGCGTGGTTGCGGTATGAAGTATTTCTACACCACCAAGCTTAGCTGGAACGAGCACAACAAGTTCCCCTTCGAGACCTTCCGTTGGGTGGGTATCGACGGCAGCGAAGTGGTGACCCACTTTAACATCACCCACTGCGAGCCGGCACCTCATCTGCTGATGAACCACGTGTCCGCTCTGCACGATAAGACCTCTGACGAGAGCCGTCTGGTGGCCTTCGGCTACGGCGACGGCGGCGGCGGCCCCACCGACGTGATGGTGGAGGAGGCCACCCGCGTGATGGAGATCAACGGCCTGCCCAAGGTGGAGTATCAGACCATCAGCGAGTTCGGTCAGGAGATGGAGAAGAACTACGACAAGATGCCCGTCTACAACGGCGAGCTGTATCTGGAGCTGCACCGCGGCACCCTGACCCAGCGCCACCAGACCAAGCGCAACAACCGCCTGTGCGAGAACGCCCTGCGCAATATGGAGCTGATGGCGGTGATGACCGACGCCGAGTACGATGCCAAGGACTACGACGTGTGGATGAAGGAGCTGTTGGAGAATCAGTTCCACGACATCCTGCCCGGCACCTGCATCCAGTGCGTCCACGATCGCTCCGAGAAGATTATGGGCGAGCTGATCGTCACCGTGGACGGCGAGACCCAGCGCTTGGCCGCTACTGTGGCTGAGGGCGACGGCGCCATCACCCTGGTGAACCCCCTGTCCTTCGATCGTGAGGACGTCATTCATATCGACGACAACGGCAAGTACGTTGCCGATGCCAAGAACCAGCCCTACGAGGATCTGTTCGGCCGCAAGAAGATCGCGGTGGGCGGCGTGGCTCTGGGCGCCTTCGAGGCCAAGAGCGTGGCGCTGACCGACACCTGCGACGCGGCCGCCTCCGCCTTCGATTACGACGGCAACCACCTGGAGACCCCCTTCGCCTCCGTCGACTTCGACGAGTGCGGCTACATCGCCTCCTTCATCGACAAGCAGTCCGGTCGCCAGCTGCGCCGCGAGGGCGCCGCTCCTCTGGGCACCTTCTATATGGGCGAGGACATCCCCGAGTATTGGGATAACTGGGACGTGGAGTACGACCAGAAGTTCAAGATGCGTCCTCAGACCAATCTGATCGACCGCAAGGTGGTGTCCGACGGTGCCGTGGAGATCCGCATTCGCTCCACCTACAAGATCGGCAACAATTCCACCATCGACGTGGACGCCATCTTCTACGCCGATAGCCCCCGTGTGGACTTCCACGCCAAGGTGGACTGGAAGGATAAGCACCAGCTGCTGAAGGTGAGTTTTGACGTGGACGTGCTGGCCACCAAGGCGAAGCACGAGATCCAGTTCGGTCACATCGAGCGTCCCACCACCGAGAACGATTCTGTGGAGACCGCTCGCTTTGAGGTGTGCAACCTGAAGTGGACCGACGTGTCCGAGAGCCGTTTCGGCGTGGCCATGCTCAACGATTGTAAGTACGGCATTTCCGTCCGTGGCTCCGATCTGCGCCTGTCCCTGCATCGCGGTGGTACCCACCCCGATCCTGCCGGTGACTTTGGCGTCCACGAGATGACCTACAGCATCCTGCCTCACTCCGGCGACTTCTGCCTCACCAACGTGGTGTATCCCCCCTATGAGCTCAACTGCCCCGTCATTGTGGCACCCGGTGCGCTGAGCAAGCCTCTGTCGGCTCCCGTGCTGGTGGATGCGGACAACGTCATCGTGGAGGCGGTCAAGCCTGCCGAGGACATCGAGAACGCCTATGTGGTGCGTCTGTACGAGGCCGAGCGTGCCCGTACCACCACCCAGCTGACCTTCCCCTCCGACGTCAAGTGCGTCAAGGAAGCCAATATGCTGGAGGAGGCCTTTGCCGACGTCGCCCTGACCGACGGCGTGGCGGATGTCACCTTCAAGCCCTTTGAGATTAAGACCTTCATCTGCTATCGCTGATGCGACGGCTGGATTTGAACGGTCGGTGGCAGATGTCCTGCTCCTACGGGCAGGGCGAGGTCACCGTGCCGGGTGATTATTACAGCGACCTCCTGGCTTGGGGAGTGATCCCCGAGCCGTACGAGGGAGAGAACACCATCCCCTTGCGGGATCGGGTGATCGACCCCGTTTACAGCCGCAGTTTTGCCTGCTTCCCGTCGGGCGACGTCCGACGGGCGGTACTGCGGTTTCACGGCGTGGATACCTATGCTACGGTGCGCCTCAACGGCGTTACCTTGGGCGAGACTGACAATTGCCATTGCCGCTTCGATTACGACGTGACCGCGCATCTGGTGGAGGGGGTCAACACCATTGAGGTGACCTTCCGCGACCCCCGCCCCGTGTTTGCCCGGCATCACGCCCGCCGTTCCCTGCGGGGCGCGGACGACTCCATCGACGGCTATCAGGGCACCCGCAAGGCGCATTTTATGGCCGGCTGGGACTTCGCCCCCGAGATGGTGAATGCGGGTCTCTTCCGCGACGTGGAATTGCTGCTCTTGGAGGAGGCTTCCTTCGAGGAGGTCACCCTGCGGCAGCAGACCACCGCCGACGAGGCGACCCTGACGGTGATGGCCCAAGTGGGGGTCTACGCCACCGATAAGGTGACCATGCGCGTGGTGGTCCGCGACCCCGACGACAGCGTGGTGGCCACCGGCGGCGACATCTTCGCGGTGGAGGGGGACACCCTCCTGACCGCGGCGGTGAAGATTGACAAACCGCAGCTGTGGTGGCCCAACTGTATGGGTCGGCAGCCCATCTACACCGTGGATATCATCCTGCAGGTGGGTGGACGCGAGGTGGATCGGGTGGTTAAGACCATCGGTCTGCGTAGCTTGACCGTCTCCACTGACAAGGATGCCCACGGGCAGGAATTTACCTTTACCATCAACGGCGTGACGCCCTTCATTATGGGCGCCAACTACATACCCGAGGACTGTATGCCCTCCCGCTGGCATTGCGAGCGCACCGAGCGCCTATTGTACGATTGCGCGGAGTGCGGATTCAATATGATCCGCGTATGGGGCGGCGGTTTCTACCCCGAAGAGTGGTTCTACGACCTGTGCGACGAGTTGGGTCTCTTGGTGTGGCAGGACGTGATGTACGCCTGCTGCTTTGTGGACGACGACCCCGCCCTGTTGGAGGCCACCAAGCGGGAGGTGCGGCAGCAGATGTGGCGCATCTCCCACCGCAGTTGCCTGGCGCTTCTGTGTGGCAACAACGAGATCGAGGAGGCCATGGTCTGCTGGGGCACCTGGTGCGACGTGGCGGACGACCGCATCCGTCAGACCTATCTCAACCTGTTCGAGCGGGAGATTCCCTCCTGTATGGCTGAGGTGGGGGTAGACGTGCGTTACATTCCCTCGTCCCCGACGTCGGGCGGTGGCTTTGACGAGCCCTACAACCGTCAGCGGATGGACAGCCACGACTGGCGTGTCTATCACGGCGGCCAGCCCTACGAGGTGTACCGCGCCGACGTGAGCCGCTTCCTGTCCGAGTTTGGATTCCAGGCCTTCCCGTCGGTTAAGACGCTGGCGGGCCGTATGGCGGGGCCGCTGGCGGCCACGTCGCCTGAGATGGAGTACCGCAACTGCTGCCACAAGGGCAACGGCAATCTGATGGAGCGCATCGCGGAGTATTACCGCGTACCGGAGGATTTTCGGATGCAGGTGTACCTCACCCAGCGGTTGCAGGCGGATTCGGTGGACTATGCCATCCGTCATCTGCGGCGGCACCGCGGCATCTGTATGGGTACTCTGTACTGGCAGATCAACGATTGCTGGCCGGGCATCTCCTGGTCCTCCATCGACTACGACGGCCGATGGAAGGCGTTGCAACATGCCGCCAAACAGTTCTATTCCCCCCATCTGGTGGTGCTCACCGAGGAGGGTGGCCGCGTGACGGTCAGCGTGTGCAACGAGACCGATCAGCCGCGGAGGGGTCGCGTAGTATGGCGACTGCTGAAGAACGACCTGACGGTGGTGGACAGCGGTGAATTCGCCGTGGACAGCCCCGCCTTCAGCGCCATGGACGTCGGTGTGTGTGATTTCACCCACCTGACGGATGCGCAGCGCCGCACCCACGTGGTGGAGGCGACTCTGTACGACGAGGACGGCTGGCTGATGACCGACGAGGTCATTCGGTTTGTGAAGTCTAAGGACTTTGAGTATCTCAAGCCCACCTAC
Source organism: Acutalibacteraceae bacterium (assembly GCA_045660625.1). Taxonomy (GTDB): domain Bacteria; phylum Bacillota; class Clostridia; order Oscillospirales; family Acutalibacteraceae; genus UBA5905. The sequence goes on along the minus strand of JAZREF010000066.1, from coordinate 2,529 downwards.
ACCCTCACGCTGGAGAACGGCGTGTTGCAGATCGGTGCGGACGTCTTTGTGGACGGCGTGTGGCTGGAGTTTAACAAGGCCGACTGCCGCTTCTCCTACAACGGATTCTCCCTGACGGGTGACGACCTCTATCTGGTGATGCGCCACGTGGAGGGGGAGCCCACGCTGGAGGATCTCACCATTCTGTCGCTCAACGACACGATGTAACATTTGGTTTTGTTCCGCGGATGCGGACTGAAATAAGCAACAATTTTTAATTTTTATAAAAGGTGGTATTGCAAATGAACTACGGACATTTCAATGACAAAGGCAACAAGTTTGTAGTCACCTCTCCCGACGCACCCCGTCCCTTTGACGTGATGCTGTTCAACGACGTGTGCTACGCCAACGTCCACCACACCGGTATCGGTTGTTTCGACTACCAGTACCCCGGTGAGGAGGGCATCCAGCTGTTTACCGGCGTGGGTCGTATCTGCGACTACGATATCTTCGGTAAGGAGCATCTGTACTCCCGCATCATCTACGTGCGCGACAACGAGACCGGCAAGTTCTGGACCGTGAACTGGGAGCCCGTCTGCGCCGACGTGCAGGAGTTCTCCTGCACCCACGATCTGGGTTACACCACCATCGTCAACCAGACCGAGGATGTGAAGGCCACTCTGATCATCTCCATCCCCCCCGGAAAGGATGCCGTCGAGATGTGGCAGTTGAAGCTGGAGGACGTCAACGGCCGCGCTCGTGACCTGTCCGTGTTCCCTTATTTCCAGCTGCAGTTTAAGTATAAGTGGGGCTTTGACAGCTACGGCGATATGATCTATCGCACCACCTCCTTCGACAAGGAGAACAATATGTTCCTGGCGGAGAAGCACCCCTACGTGAAGCCTCATAACAACCTGACCGCTTTCTTCACCTCCAGCTATCCCGTCAGCCACTACGACGGCTCTCGCCGCCTGTTCATGGGTCAGTACGGCTCTGTGGCTAACCCCGTCTGCGTCAAGAATGGCGCCTGCACCGATTCCGACGGCTCCGCCGAGGATACCGTCTGCGTGCTGCAGTGGGATATCAAGCTGGACGGCAAGGCTCAGGACATCCAGTTCGTGCTGGGTGCCGGCGATAGCAAGGAGCGTTGCATCGAGCTGAAGAAGACCTATCTGCACAACATCCCCGCTTACACCGCGTTGGCTCAGCTGTATCGTCAGGGCGACCTGGAGAAGACCGTCATCAAGACCGGTGACGAGCACCTGAACCGCCTGCTGAACAACTGGACCAAGCTGGCTTGTATGTACGGCGCCACCTGGTGCCGTTGGGGCTACAACGGCTACCGCGACATCGTCCAGCACGGTCTGGGCGTGGTCAACGTCAATCCCAAGCGCACCAAGGCCATCCTGCAGGAGGCTCTGTCCTACCAGCACGATTTCGGTATGGCCGTCCGTGGTTGGAACCCCATCGACGACCGTCCCTACTCCGACTCCGCTCTGTGGTCTGCCTACACCCTGGCCGCCTACGTCAAGGAGACCGGTGACACCAAGTTCCTGTATCAGGAGATCCCCTTCCTGAACAATCCCGAGGTGAAGGATACCGTGCTGGGTCACGTCATCCGCGCTCTGGACTTCCTGGAGAACAACAAGGGTATCCACGACCTGCTGCTGATCAAGTTTGGTGACTGGAACGACTCTCTGACCGGCGCCGGTAAGGAAGGCCGCGGCGAGAGCGTGTGGTTGTCCATGGCTTACGCCTATGCTCTGAGCCAGATTGCGGAGCTGTGCCGCTTCGTCGGTGAGGACGAGAAGGCCGCCAACCTGCAGGCCCGCAGCGAGGCGATGACCGAGGCCATCCGCAACAATGCTTGGGAGGGCGATCGCTTTGTCCGTTGCTTCGACGACAACGGCGGCAAGATCGGCTCTGCCACCAACAAGTATGCCAAGCTGTTCCTGGAGACTCAGTCCTTCGCTCTGATGACCGGCATTGCCAGCCCTGAGCGCCGTGAGATCATCCTGGAGAGCCTGAAGCGCGAATCCTACACTCCTCTCGGCTATCTGCTGCTGAGCCCCGCCTATCAGGAGTTTGACGACCGCGTGGGTCGTCTGTCCGCTATGGAGCCCGGCATCGCCGAGAACGGCACCATCTACACCCATCCCAATATGTGGCTGGTGCTGGGTATGCTGCGCAGCGGCAAGCCCAACGAGGCCTACGAGCTGTTCCGCCGTGTGGCCCCCGGCTACTATGAGGAGGACAACTACGAGCTGAAGAAGAACGCTCTGCCCTTCCAGTTCGCCAACTGCTTCTTCGGCCCTGAGCATCGCAACAACGCCTATCAGATGGAGTACAGCTGGATCACCGGCTCTGTGGCTTGGGTCCGTCTGGCCATCGAGGAGTGGATGCTGGGTGTCCGTCCCGAGTACGACGGTCTGCACGTGGAGCCTTGCCTGCCCGATAACTTCGGCACCTACAAGGTGGAGCGCATCTGGCGTCAGGCTAAGTACAACATCACCGTCCAGCAGGGCGAGAACAAGGGTATTGTCGCCGATG
>JAZREF010000065.1:0-3191 GCA_045660625.1 Acutalibacteraceae bacterium | reverse complement strand
GACGGTGGCCACCATCACCACCGCGTCGGGGGTGAGACCGGCCATACGGCACTTGATGTCCAGGAATTTCTCCGCACCCAAGTCGGCGCCGAAGCCCGCCTCGGTAACGGTGTAGTCGCCCATCTTCAGCGCCAAACGGGTCGCCATCACGGAGTTGCAACCGTGGGCGATGTTGGCGAAGGGACCGCCGTGGACAAAGGCAGGGGTGCCTTCGAGGGTCTGCACCAAGTTGGGCTTGATGGCGTCCTTCAGCAGGGCGGTCATGGCGCCCACTGCCTTCAGATCGCCGGCGGTGACCGGCTTGTCGTCGTAGGTGTAGCCCACGATGATGCGAGAGAGGCGCTCCTTCAGGTCGGTAATGGAGGAGGCCAGGCAGAAGACGGCCATAATCTCGCTGGCCACCGTGATGTCAAAGCCGTCCTCACGGGGGACACCGTTGGGCTTGCCGCCCATACCGTCCACGATGAAGCGCAGCTGGCGGTCGTTCATATCCACGCATCGCTTCCAGGTGATACGGCGCACGTCGATGCCGAGAGCGTTGCCCTGCTGGATGTGATTATCCAGCATAGCGGCCAGCAGGTTGTTGGCGGCACCGATGGCGTGGAAGTCACCGGTGAAATGCAGGTTGATGTCCTCCATGGGCACCACCTGAGCGTAGCCGCCGCCGGCGGCACCGCCCTTGACGCCGAACACGGGGCCCAGAGAGGGCTCGCGCAGAGCCACGGTGACGTCCTTGCCGATGCGGCGCAGGCCGTCCGCCAGGCCGATGGTGGTGGTGGTCTTACCCTCGCCCGCAGGGGTGGGGGTGATGGCGGTGACCAGAATCAGTTTGCCGTCGGGGCGGTCGGACTCCTCCAAGAGGGAGAGGTCGATCTTCGCCTTATAGTTGCCGTACTGCTCCAGATATTTCTCATCCACGTGAGCGGTGGCGGCAATCTCGCGGATGTGCTTCATTTGACATTCCTGTGCGATTTCAATATCGGTCTTGTATGCCATAGGTAACACTCCTTATTTGTTGAAATACTTAACGGCGGCCTCGAACATACGGATGTCGTACTCGCCGGGGACGTTGCGGTACAGGCCGTCGGCGATACGCTCACTGTGACCCATCTTACCGAACACGCGACCGTCGGGAGAGGTGATACCCTCAATGGCGAAGAGAGAGCCGTTGGGATTGAAGTTGATGCTGTTAGTGGGGTTGCCGTCCAAGTCAACGTACTGGGTAGCGATCTGACCGTTCTGAGCCAACTGCAGAGCCAGTTCGGGAGAGCAGAGGAATTTTCCTTCGCCGTGGGAGATGGGCACGTTGACCACGTCGCCCACATTCATCAGGCTCAACCAAGGAGACTTGGTAGAGGCGATGCGGGTGTGGACGATGCGGGATTGGTGGCGGTTGATGTTATTGAAGGTCAGGGTGGGGCAATTCTCATCGGTGTCGATGATCTTGCCGTAGGGAACCAGACCCAGCTTAATCAGCGCCTGGAAGCCGTTGCAGATACCGCACATCAAACCGTCGCGGTTGTCCAGCAGGTCGGTGACCGCCTCCTTCACCGCGGCGTTGCGGAAGAAGGCGGTGATAAACTTAGCAGAGCCGTCCGGCTCGTCGCCGCCGGAGAAGCCGCCGGGCACAAAGATGGCCTGAGCGTCCTTCACCTTCTTGGAGAAGGCATCCACAGAAGCGGCTACGGCGTCGGCGGTGAGGTTGCGCACCACGAAGATCTCCGCCTCGGCACCGGCACGCTCCACCGCACGGGCGGAATCGTACTCGCAGTTGGTGCCGGGGAATACGGGGATGAGAATCTTCGGCTTGGCCACCTTGATGGCAGGAGCCAAAGCACTCTTTTCGGTGTAATTGAAGGTGGGAGGAATGTCCTTGGCTTCCTTAGCCTTGGTGGGATAGACGTCCTCCAGGGTGGCGGCGTTGAGGGTGTACAGTTCGTCGATGGTGGCGGTATCGCCGTCCAGGTCAATGATGCCGTCGGCGGTGGTGACACCCAAACGCAGAGCGCCGTCCAGGGTAATCTCCTCGGCGGTCTCGGCGATGATGAAATCGGGGAAAGACAGATGCCAGTTTTCTTTCAGACCCGCCTCGGACTTAAAGCCGATATGGTTGCCGAAGGACATCTTCATAATACCCTCGGCGATGCCGTTCTCCACCGCCCAAGCGGAGAGAATCTTGCCACTCTTACACAGGGCGTGGAACTGCTCCCACGCCTCCTTGACGCTGTCGGCGGTCTCCTCGGTGGGGCCAAAGACGTAGACGGGGTTGCCCGCCGCCTTAAATTCGGGGGTGATGACGTCATTCTTGTTGATGGGGGCGATGGCGAAGGAAATCACGGTGGGAGGCACGTCCAAGTCGAGGAAAGTGCCGGACATAGAGTCCTTACCGCCGATGGCGGCGGCACCCAGCTCCAACTGGGCGTCCAGGGCGCCCAGCAGGGCGGCGAAAGGCTTGCCCCAACGGGCAGGCTCGGTTTTCAGCTTCTCAAAGAACTCCTGCAGGGTCAGGTAGGCCAGCTTGTAGTCACAACCGGCGGCCACCAACTTAGCCACAGAGGAGAAGATGGCGGCGTGGGCACCGGTGTAGGGGTCCACGGTGAGGCGGTCGGGGTCACAACCCCACGCAAAGACGCTGGCGGTGTCGGTGGACTGACCGGGCAGCATGGGCAGGGTAGCACACATGGACTGGGTGGGGGTCAGCTGGCGCGCGCCGCCAAAGGGCAGCACCACGCTACCCGCACCGATGGTGGAGTCGAAGCGCTCGATAAGTCCGCGCTGGTCGGCGGTCTTCAGGTCGGCGGCCATCTCACGCAGGTTGGCGTAGAGAGGTTTGCTCAACACGGTCAAATCCTTCTCGGTTACCTCGATGTTGGCGTGCTTCACAGCGCCGTTGGTATCCAAGAAAGCGCGGGACAGGTTGGCAACGGTCTGGTCACGCCAGGTCATCACCATACGCTCCTCCTCGGTGACCACAGCCACGCGATAGGCTCCGAGGTTCTCGGCCTGAGCCAGACCGATGAACTTGACCGCGTCCTCGCCGGCGACAACCCCCGCCATACGCTCCTGAGACTCGGAGATGGCAATCTCGGTGCCGTCCAGGCCGTCGTATTTCTTACGCACGGCGTCCAAATCGATACGCAGGCCGGGGGCCAACTCGCCGATGGCGACAGACACGCCGCCGGCGCCGAAGT
>JAZREF010000064.1:0-4346 GCA_045660625.1 Acutalibacteraceae bacterium | reverse complement strand
TGTCCTACCCCATCAACCACATCGAGAAGATCGTGCGTCCCGCCTCCAAGGGTCCCGACGCTCAGAACGTGATCTTCCTGTCTGCTGACGCTTTCGGCGTGCTGCCTCCCGTGTCTATCCTGACCCCCGAGCAGACCCAGTACTACTTCCTGTCCGGCTTCACCTCTAAGCTGGCCGGTACCGAGCGCGGCATCACCGAGCCCACCCCCACCTTCTCCGCTTGCTTCGGCGCTGCTTTCCTGGAGCTGCATCCCACCAAGTACGGCGAGGAGTTGGTCAAGAAGATGGAGAAATCCGGCGCCAAGGCTTATCTGGTCAACACCGGCTGGAACGGCAGCGGCAAGCGCATCTCCATTAAGGATACCCGCGGCATCATCGACGCCATTCTGGATGGCTCCATCCTGAAGGCCGAGACCAAGAAGATCCCCCACTTCGACTTTGAGGTTCCCACCTCTCTGCCCGGCGTGGATCCCGCCATCCTGGATCCCCGCGACACCTACGCCGACGCTTCCATCTGGGAGGAGAAGGCTCAGGATCTGGCCGCCCGCTTCATCAAGAACTTCAACAAGTACACCGGTAATGACGAGGGCAAGGCTCTGGTCGAGGCCGGTCCCAAGCTGTAATTGACAGCGGCATAACGCCATCAAAAATCCCCACCGCACCCCGCGGTGGGGATTTTTCGTTTACCTCTTTCTTTTCGAAAAAAGATATGCTATAATGACCGACAGAATGTGACAAAGGGGGCGATATATTGAAACGCACCATCAAAATCATCGTAGCCATCCTTGCGGCAGTGGCCCTACTGGCGGGCATTCTGTTGTTCTGTCGGCAGTGCAAGGACACGGGCGACCCGCCTGCGGCAGACACCACCACAACAACAACCACTAGCGTAAGCACCACCATCGTTGGCGATACCACCACGACCACGGGTGACGATACGAATCTCACGACCACCACCGAGCAGGCGGCACAGACTACGACCACCACCGCCCCCGAAGATACGAACACGGTGGCGCACGTCTGGTCGGAATGGACAGTCAAGGCCGCCACCTGTACCGCCGCCGGCTCCAAGACTCGCACCTGTGCCGACTGTGGCGAAACCCAGACTCAAGCCGTTGCCGCCGCCGGGCACAAGTGGGACAAGGGCAAGGTGACGGTTGAACCCACCTCCTGCACCGACAAGGGCAGTAAACTGCTCACCTGCCAAACCTGCAACGAGACCAAAACCGCCGTCATCGACGGTAAGCACACCTACGGCGCGTGGCAGTGGGAGGAGTATCAGTATACCATAGATTACGGCAAAGACCACCCCGGATACGTGCCGGGATTCCCCACCACCGCCACCTATACCTCTCACCGCCAATACCGCCTCTGTGCCGAATGCGGACGCAAGGAGACGGATGGTACTGCCAATCACTCTTGTCAGAGGGGGTCAAAGAACCATACCATCACCCGTGTGAAAGAGGGTAAATGCGACCAGAGAGACGTTATGCGCAGCACCTGTAAAATTTGCGGCTGGTATGTGGAATATGAAGGCGAAGCCGGCAAGCATAATCTTGTGGAGGAAACATTCCATCTGACTGATTACGGTCCCTATACCAACGAATTGGATGCCTCTATATACACCTGCACCGATTGCGGCGGGAGCGATTTGTTCTATCGTTATGGTAAAGGATTCGAGGATAATAACCGCTACCGTTTGCGTATCAGTCTGTCCCAGGGAGTGGCTTTTATGAGCCCCTCACCCCATGGCTACGATGCTTTCGAAAACCCCACTATGCAAACGGTTAAACGCGACTTCACATACGACTCCGAGGGTTACGTGTCCTCCTTCACCATCTATTGGTGGTACAACGGTGTGCAATATAATCAGGTCATCCCATGCGGTCGAGAGGAAATCTTGGCGTGGTTTGGCGAATACGACTTTGTAGAGGAATTTCAAGACAGTTTCACCTACCACCTCCGATGCTACGGCAGAGAGTGGAGACCTTACAAAATATCTTGGACCTCTTAATTACCATCAACCCCATCCCCACCGACTCCTCGGTGGGGATATTTTTTTCGTCAGAAAAGCGTAAAAACCTCTTGCCAAATCCCCGCATCTGTGTTACAATACCCTCGCTTCGCACAACCGAATACGCTTATATAAATCCGCGATTGGGCGGATGTTTCTACAAACTACCGTAATAGTTTTGCTATAAGATGTAACTTCTGGCAACTATTGCGGTTTTATTTTTTGTAGAAACGGAGGGTTCCCTATGGAACGCCAAGAGATTCAGGCTCTGGGACAGGAGCGCATCTCCAAATTGCTGTTTCGCTTCTCCATCCCCTGCGTGTTGGGATTGTTGATCGGTGCCTTTTACAATATCGTGGACCAGATGTTCATCGGCAACAGTGAGCTGGGCTATCTGGGCAACGCCGCCACCGGCGTGTCCTTCCCCATCCTGTGCATCGCCAACGCCTTTGCCTGGTGCATCGGCGACGGCGCCGCCGCCTTCCTGAGCATCTGTGCCGGCCGCGGCGACGCCAACCGCGCCCACAAGTGCGCGGGCACCTGCATCACCGTCACCGCCCTCATCGGCGTAGCGCTGACCACCGTGTGCGTCATCTGGGCGCGGCCGATGATGGCGCTGTTCGGCGCCTCGGATCAGACGCTGGATATGGCGGTGGAATACTTTGTCATCGTGGCCGCCGCCTTCCCCTTCTATCTGCTGCTCAATATGATGAACAGTATGATCCGCGCCGACGGCAGCCCCACCTTTGCTATGATTGCCATGGCGCTGGGCGCCGTGGTGAATATCGCACTGGACCCCCTGTTCATCTTCGTCTTCCGCTGGGGTATCGCCGGCGCCGCCTGGGCCACCGTCATCGGTCAGCTGATGTCCTTTGCGCTCTGTGCCGTCTACTTCCGCCGCCCCAAGACCTTCCACCTGACTCGACGCAGCTTTATCCCCGACGGCGGGGTGCTGCGTGAGGTGATCGCCTTGGGCGGCTCCACCTTCATCACCCAGCTCTCCATCGTCACCCTGTCGCTGGTGTGCAACATTATGCTGGCCAAATACGGCGCCCTGTCGGTCTATGGCCAGGACATCCCCATCTCGGTATTCAGCATCCAGACTAAGGTGTACACCATCGTGTGCAACCTCGTGGTGGGCATCGTGCTGGGCGGCCAGCCCATCTTCGGCTACAACTACGGCGCCGGCAATATGAAGCGGGTGCGTAAGGCCTATCGTCTGGTGTTGCAGGCCTCGCTGATTGTCGGTTGCACGGCAGTGGCCATCTTCGAGTTGTGCCCCCAGGTGATCATCAACCTCTTCGGCGAGGGCGACGCCCTGTATCAGGAGTTCGCGGTCAAGACCTTCCGCATCTATCTGGGGCTGACTATGATCACCTGCCTGGTCAAGTTGACCTCCATCTTCTTCCAAGCCATCGGCAAGCCGGTGCGGGCGATGCTCACCTCGCTGGTGCGTGAGGTGCTGTGCTTCACCCCCCTGGCGCTGCTGCTGCCCCTGTGGCTGGAGCGGCAGACCCCCGGCAGCGGCATTATGGGTGTGCTGTATGCCGCTCCCATCTCCGACGTGGTGGCGCTAATCGTTATTTTGGCGCTCACCATCCCCTTCTTCCGCCGACTAAAACAAAAGTCTTAATTTCTATCCCCCATCGACCAAGCGATGGGGGATTTTTTATACCCACATCATCCCGAAAAGGACGAAAAAAGAGTGCGCTTGGGTTGCTATGTTTCCACAGCCTTTTTTGTCTATTTTTATCAAAATTTAAGCGTCAAATTCTGTAAAAATATCCTATCCTACTATTGATTTTACACGCGCGAAATGATATAATTCTTATGATTGGATTTATAATGGATTTTTGTGATATTTTCAATCGATACACTTTATATCGATATTATCGATACTGAAATTGCGATTATTCTCTCCCCATTTAATAATAAAATAGGCGAAGGAGGTGCTTGGATGAAGAAGATGTCCATTCCCAAGGCGACGCTGGGGCGCATTCCCCAATATCTGAATTTTCTCCGCGGATTGTCTCCGGAACAGGTGCCCTACATATCCGCCACCACCATTGCCAAAGAGCTTCACTTCGGCGAGGTACTGGTGCGTAAAGATCTGGCCTCCGTCAGCGGTGCGGGCAAACCCCGCCTGGGCTACGAGACCGATATGCTGATTCAACAGTTGGAACAGTGCTTGGGTTACCACCGACTAACCACCGCCGTGCTGGTAGGCGCAGGACGTCTTGGACGTGCCCTGCTGCAATACGACGGCTTCCGCCACTTCGGCGTCGAGATTATCGCCGCCTTCGACTGCAATGACAAGGTAATCACCATCGAT
>JAZREF010000063.1:0-28031 GCA_045660625.1 Acutalibacteraceae bacterium | reverse complement strand
GGGCGACGGTTACTGGCGTCCTCAGATGCTGGAAGAGGCTGCTGCCTACGTGAAGGGTCTGTCCGGCGAGCACAAGATGCCCGTTATCTGGGGCGGGGACTTCAACTCCGGTCTGGACGGCACCTACGCCGATAACGTTTCTTGGTACAAGGTTGCCGATGCCGGCTTCACCGATGCTACCAATGGCCGTTACATCGACCACATCTTCTACAACGGCATGGCTACTCACCTGTATGAGACCACTGTTGCCGATGCTGCTGTGAACGGCGCTTCCGACCACAAGGCCGTGTTCGCTGACATCCAGTTCCTGGATGAGTTCGCAACTCCCATCAAGAACGCTAAGGATTACATCAAGACTCAGGGCCGTAACACCCTGAAGGACGGCGCTCTGTGGCTGGACTTCTCTGCCTCCGGCATTGAGTTCTCCGCCAACTGCGAGGGCAAGGTTGCTCTGAACCTGAACGTCAAGTACCTGAAGCAGACCGATTCTTACGGCGGCCTGTACTTCACCGTCATCGTCGATGGCGTGAAGAAGGATCGCGCTCAGTGCCACATCACCTCCACCGGTAACGTGGAGCTGGTTCTGGCTGAGAATCTGCCCGCCGGCAACCACACCTTCGAGGTGTATCGTCAGACCGAGCATCGTGGCGCTGAGGTGGGTATCTCCTCCATCGTCATGAACGGCTCCTTCAACGAGAAGCCCGAGGACAACCGTCTGTACATCGAGTTCATTGGTGACTCCATCTCCACCGGTTTCGGTGCTCTGGGTACCACCTCTGATTCCGATGGCGGCAGCCCCAAGTGGCAGGATGCCACCGTGGCTTATCCCTTCCTGACCGCCAAGGCTCTGGGTGCTGACTTCTCTGACGTCTGCTACTCCGGTATCGGTGCCAAGTACGGCTGGCAGGATCCCAATATGCTGAACTTCTATCCCTATCAGCGTTGGCAGTACGATCGCAATACCCAGTACAACTTCAACGCCCGTCAGCCCGACGTGGTCGTGATTGCTCTGGGTACCAACGATATCGCCATGGAGGGTGAGAAGGGTATCACCGTCGAGCAGCGTCTGGCCGGTTATCAGGAGCTGTTGGATATGGTTCGCGCTAAGAACCCCAACTCCAAGATCGTCTGGATCTATGGCATGATGAAGGATGACGACAATGCTCGCATCCCCGCCATCATCGAGGAGAACGGTGGCGCCGCTGCCGGTCTGTACTCTCTGGAGCTGGTCACCAACACCGCCGGCGCCGGTTGGCACCCCTCTGCTGCCGGTCAGCAGAAGTTTGCCGACGATCTGGTTGCCTTCCTGAACAGCGACGTGCTGGTCAAGTATGTTGGCGACGAGATGCTGGATAACGACGAGGGCGACGTGGTCGAGTACGTGGGTTCCAGCCGTATGGAGATGACCGCTGACAAGCTGGGTCTGGCCTTCGGCTTCGGCCTCAACATTAACGGCCTGGAGGTCACCGATGGCTGCTACGCCGACCTGACCAACGCCACCGTTGACGCTTTCGGCGACGGCACTCAGTACGAGCTGGTTCGTATGGGCGCTATCGTGTCCAACAACCCCATCGTCGGTCTGTCCGATATGAAGCTGGCTGACGTGGACGGCAAGAAGACCATCGACGTCAACGCTGAGAAGCTGTATGACCTGGAGGGCACCTACGCTCAGTTCGCTGTGCGTATCACCAACATCCCTCTGGCTAACGAGGCTACCGTGCTCTACGCCCGTGCCTACTTTGTGATTGAGTATGAGGGCCGTGAGGTTGTCGTCTATGACGCGATCCAGTCCGCTAACTACATCAACAAGTATGAGCAGAACGACGGCGTTCTGGAGTGGTAAAAGATTCGCTGTAAAGCGGAATTTGCCCTAACCTAACCGAGACCCCGACTGCATTTGCAGTCGGGGTCTTTTCTTTTTCCTCTTGCTTTCTTTGAATGGAATATGTTATACTATATTCATCCTAATATATGGGAGGATTAGAAATGAAAAAGTTGATGCGTTTGTTCCTCACGTCCGTGTTGTGCGGCGTTCTGCCTGTTACCCTGCTGCTGGGCGGTATGCCCGTGGCGGCCTATACCGGCAATAGCTCCCAGACCCTCACCAATGGCGCCGACATCCGCGTGATGTCCTACAATACCCTGGTGGATAACGATGAGACCCTGGGCGGCTGGTCTTGGGGCAAGCCCCTGGCCAATCGCGGCGACAAGGCTGCCGCCGCCATCAATTACTACAAGCCCGACGTCATCGGCCTGCAGGAGAATAACTACAACTGGCACGTCTCCCTGCGCAAGAATCTGCCGGATTACGACTATGTCAACGCCGACGTGCCCCTGAGCATGTCTCTGGAGGCTAGGGAGAGCCTGGGCAAGAAGGATTGGATGTGCACCACTATGATGTACAACACCAAGACCTTGGAGCTGGTGGACCGCGAGCTGTACGGCTATTCCTGCAACTATTGGGGTTGCATCCAGCGTATGCGCTACGTCAGTATGGCTCTGTTTAAGGTGAAGGCCACCGGCGAGCATTTTGTCTTCATCAGCACCCACCTGGACGCCGAGAAGGATACCAAGGGTCAGAAGATGCGCCGCCAGCAGGCCACCGAGTTGGCCGAGGCCATCAACTATTATAAGGAAACTTACGGTTGCCCCATCATCGCCACCGGCGACTACAACACCGGCTACAACGACGAGCCCATCTCCATCGTGCGCGAGCAGACGGGTATGGTCTCCCACCCCAACAACCGCGGCGGCATCGACTACGTGCTGTACTCCGAGGGTGTCACCGGTAAGTATTTCACCGTGGTGAATGATAGTGACCTGAGCGGAGCTTCCGACCACCAGCCCATCTTTGCCGACCTGTCTCTGGACAACGGCTTCAGTTTCCCCACCACCACGGTCGCCACCACTACCACCACCACTACGACCACTACTACCACCACTAAGGCGACGACTACCACCACGACCACCGCCCCGGTGACCACCACGGCCACCACCGGCACGTGGGTGACCACCGCTCCCACTGTGGCGGATGAGACTACCACCACCACTGAGGCGGCTCCTACCGAGGACACCACCACCGAGGCGGCCCCCACTGAGGGCACCACCGAGGCTATGCCGGACGAGACCGACCCCACCACGGCTGCCACCGACTCCGTCGTGGAGGACACCCCCACCGAGGCCAAGCCGGTGAAAAAGGGCAACGATAAGCTCCTGCTTGTTGGCGCTGCCGCAGGCGGCGTGGTTCTGCTGGCCGGTATCGGTGTGGCCATCGCCCTGCTGTTGAAAAAGAAGAAATAAACCCTAAATAATAAAGAGGCAAGCAGATGATTCTGCTTGCCTCTTTTCTTTATCCGAGAGATACCTTTTGATTGGTGACCACGGTCTTGTCGTAGCAACTGAATTTTGCCTCGATGCCACCGGGCAAGGTCTTCTTGGTGAATTGGCTTACAATCGGCACCAGAATCAAGCCGCCCAGCATCGCGAACACGCCGGAGTAGAGGGAGTTGGTGAATACGAATTCCAGCACGGGAACGCCCTTGACCGACAACCAGCCCACGCTGATGCCCAGCTGGATGATCTCCAGCCCTGTGCCGAAGATAAAACTGACCGCCACCGCGGCTTTGGTGATCTTCTTGCAGTACAGACCATACAGGAAGGGGGCGAGGAAGGCGCCTGCCAGCGCGCCCCAGGACACGCCCATCATCTGGGCGATGAACACCGAATCGGCCAACACCGAGTCCTTGAGGATGGCGATGGCCGCCGACACGGCGACGAAGAAGACGATGAACAACCGCATAATCAGCACACTGCGCTTCTCGTTCATTTGCTGCTTCTTCTCCAGCGCGGGTTTCACCACGTCCAGTGTCAGGGTGGAGGAGGAGGTGAGCACCAGAGAGGAGAGGGTGGACATAGACGCCGCCAGCACCAGCACGATGATCAGCGCCACCACCACGGGGGCCAGGTCTTGTAACATCGTCGGCACCACCTTGTCGAACAGAACGCCCTTTTCAGTGATGTAGCCGCCGGCCTGCATATCGTCAAAGTACAGTTTGCCGAAGCCGCCTAAGAAGTAGCAACCGCCCGCCACCACGATGGCGAAGATGGTGGAGATGATGGTGCCCTTCTTGATGGATCCTTCGTCCTTGATGGAGTAGAATTTACCCACCATTTGAGGCAATCCCCAGGTGCCGAGGGAGGTCAGCAGCACCACAAACAGCAGGAACAAGGGGTTGGGACCGAACATAGAGGTGAATTCCGGGCCGGCCTGTTCGCTTGCGTTCAGCGCCTCCACCGCGGCGGAGAAACCGCCGTTCTGCGCCAGCACCGCCAGAATGACGGTAACGATACCCATCAGCATAATGATGCCTTGAATGAAGTCGTTGATGGCGGTGGCCATATAGCCGCCGAAGATGACGTACACGCCGGTCAGTACCGCCATCACCACCACCACCAGCCAGTAGGGGATGGCAAAGACGTTGTTAAACAGAGAAGAAAGACCGTTGTACAGCGACGCGGTGTAGGGGATGAGGAACAAGAATACGATAAAGGAGGCGACCACCTTCAGCGTCTTGGAATCGTACCGCTTTTCGAAGAAATCCGGCATGGTTTTGCTGCCCAGATGCTGGGTCATCACGCGGGTGCGGCGTCCCAGCACCGACCAGGCTAAAAGCGAGCCGATGAAGGCGTTGCCCAGACCAATCCAGGTGGATGCCAGACCGAAATTCCAGCCGAACTGACCCGCATATCCCACGAAGATCACCGCCGAGAAATAGGAGGTGCCGAAGGCGAAGGCGGTGAGCCAGGGACCGACGGAACGGCCACCCAGCACGAAGCCTTCCACGTTGGTGGAGTGCTTGCGGCAGGCCAATCCCACGCCGATCATCAGGCCGAAAAAGCAGATGAGCATCGGGATGGAAATGGTGGCGGTGGGGGAGAGGGACAGAGCCAGTTGGGACAGCACGGGGTCAGACATAACGCAACATCCTTTCAATTTAGCGCTTTAAAGCAAATTCGTTATGCGAGCAATTTAGCACTTTAAAGCGAATATGTCAATAGCTTTTTGCAAATTTGTGAAAAAAGTTGGAAAAATCCCCAAAAATCAACGGAAAACGGTTGACAATTGCGCTTTAAAGTGTTAAAGTATGAATATGCTTTTTGTACCGCGCATTACGCTATCATTAAGGAGTAACGATTATGACGATTGTACATTTGTTAGAGAGAAATGCCCGCGAGTTTGCCCGCGAGACCGCTCTGGTGGAGCTCAACCCCGAGCAGCCGGAGACTCGCCGCGCCACTTGGCACGAGTTCGAGCTGGTGGAGGCCACCCCTCGCGCCCGTTCCTACCGCCGCGAGATCACCTGGGAGGTATTCAATGAGAAGGCCAACCGTCTGGCCAACCTCCTGCAGCAGAACGGCATCGGCAAGGGCAAGAAGGTGGCCATTCTGTTGATGAACTGCATCGATTGGCTGCCTATTTATTTCGGTATCCTCAAGGCGGGCGCATTGGCCGTTCCGCTGAACTATCGTTACTCCTCTGACGAAATCGACTATTGCCTTTCTCTGGCGCAGGCGGACGTGCTGATCTTCGGTACCGAGTTCGTCGGCCGTGTGGAGGCGGTAGCGGATAAGATCAGCCGCTCCTGCCACCTCATCTATATGGGCGCCGGTTGCCCCGTCTTCGCCGACGATTACCGCGACCTCATTTCCGAGTGCTCCGCGATTTTTCCCGAGTGCAACCTCACCGAGGAGGACGAGGCGGCCATCTACTTCTCCTCCGGCACCACCGGCTTCCCCAAGGCGATTCTTCACACCCACCGCAGCCTGATTCACTCCTGCCGCGTGGAGCAGGCGCACCACGGCCAGACCCGTGAGGACTGCTTCCTCTGCATCCCGCCTCTGTACCATACCGGCGCTAAAATGCACTGGTTCGGTAGCCTCCTGGCAGGTTCCAAGGCGGTCATCCTCAAGGGCGCCAAGGCCCGCCACATTCTCACCCCCGCCAGCGAGGAGAAGTGCACCATCGTGTGGTTGCTGGTGCCGTGGGCACAGGAGATTCTCAATGCCCTCGACAGCGGCGAGATTTCCCTTGACGAGTTTGATTTGAAACAGTGGCGTCTGATGCACATCGGCGCTCAGCCGGTACCCCAAAGTTTGATTAAAAGATGGCTTGACTATTTCCCCGATCAGCAGTATGATACTAACTATGGTCTTTCCGAGTCCATCGGCCCCGGCGCGGTGCATCTGGGGGTGGAGAACGTCCATAAGGTGGGCGCCATCGGTGTTCCCGGCTACGGCTGGGAGGTCAAGATCGTTGATCCCGAGGGCAGGGAAGTGGAGCAGGGCTCTGTGGGCGAATTGTGCCTGCGCGGTCCCGGCGTGATGGTGTGCTACTATCGCGATCCTGCCGCCACCGCTGACACCCTGCGTGACGGCTGGTTGTACACCGGCGATATGGCTATGCAGGACCCCGACGGCTTCATCTATCTGGTAGACCGCAAGAAGGACGTCATCATCACGGGTGGTGAGAACCTCTATCCCGTCCAGATTGAGAACTTCCTGGCGGCCCACAGTAAGATCAAGGACGTGGCGGTTATCGGTCTCCCCGACACCCGCTTGGGCGAGATTGCCACCGCCATCATCGAGATCAAGGCCGGTATGACCTGCACCGAAGCGGAGATCGAGGAATTCTGCCTCGACCTGCCCCGCTACAAGCGTCCTCGCAAGATCATCTTTGCGGACGTTCCCCGCAACCCCACCGGCAAGATCGAAAAACCCAAGCTGCGTAAGATGTACGGCGGCGAGGGTCTGGTCGATCTCCAGAACAAATCCTAATAAAGAGGTAGTTTATTTATGAAGAAGTTAATGATCGGCAATCAGGCGGTGGCCGCAGGTCTGTACGACGGCGGCCTGCAGGTGGTATCCAGCTATCCCGGCACCCCCTCTACCGAGATTACCGAGTTTTTGGCCAAATACGACGATATCCACAGCGAGTGGGCACCTAATGAGAAGGTGGCCTGCGAGGTGGCGTTCGGCGCCTCTTTGGCCGGCGCTCGCTCCGCCTGCGCCATGAAGCACGTAGGCCTCAACGTGGCTGCCGACCCGCTGTTTACTCTGTCTTACACCGGGGTCAACGGCGGTATGGTCATCTGCGTGGCGGACGACCCCGCCATGCACTCCTCTCAGAATGAGCAGGATAGCCGCCACTACGCCATGGCGGCCAAGGTGCCGATGTTGGAGCCTGCCGACTCTCAGGAGGCCTATTCCTACGCCAAGGCGGCTTTCAAGCTGTCCGAGGAGTACGACACCCCCGTGCTGCTGCGTATGTGCACTCGCATCGCGCACAGCCAGTCTGTGGTGGAGGTGGGGGAGAGAGACGCCGCTCCCATCAAGGAGTACGTCAAGAACCCCCAGAAGTACATTATGATGCCCGCCAACGCCATTCGCCGCCATCCCATCGTGGAGGAGCGCACCGACGCCCTGCGTGCGCTGGCTGAGGATTGTGAATTCAACACCGTGGAGATGCATTCCGACGAGATCGGCATCATCACCTCCGGTTGCTCTTACTTATACGTCAAAGAGGCGCTGGGCGATACCGTTTCTGTGCTGAAGATCGGTATGCCTTACCCTCTGCCTACTCAGCTCATTAAGGATTTCGCCGCTAAGGTGAAGAAACTGTACGTCATCGAGGAGCTGGATCCCGTCATCGAGACCCACGTCCGTGCCATGGGCATCGACGTGGTGGGCAAGGAGATGTTCTCCCTCTTGGGCGAGTTCTCCCAGCAGACGGTCGCCGCCGCTTTCGGCAAAGAGGCGAACGCCTCTGTCTCCGCCGACTCGGTCATCCCCAACCGTCCGCCTATGATGTGCGCCGGTTGTCCCCACCGCGGTCTGTTCTACACTCTGGCGAAGAATAAGATTACCGCCCTGGGCGATATCGGTTGCTACACCTTGGGCGCCGTGCCGCCCCTGAATGCGCTGGATTCCACCCTGTGTATGGGTGCTTCCGTGTCCGGCCTCCACGGCTTCAACCTGGCTCGTGGCGCTGAGGCGGAGAAGAAATCCGTCGCCGTCATCGGCGATTCCACCTTTATGCATTCGGGTATGACCGGCTTGGTCAACGTGGCCTACAACGCCACCAATTCCACCGTTATCATCTTGGATAACTCCATCACCGGCATGACCGGTCACCAGCAGAATCCCACCACCGGCTATAACATCAAGGGCGATCCC
The DNA here is from genome assembly GCA_045660625.1 of Acutalibacteraceae bacterium. Lineage (GTDB taxonomy): Bacteria > Bacillota > Clostridia > Oscillospirales > Acutalibacteraceae > UBA5905. The sequence continues at coordinate 19,799 of JAZREF010000063.1, read as the reverse complement.
GCCGCCAAGGTGGATCTGGAGGCGCTGTGTCGTGCCTTAGGCATCAATCGTGTGCGTGTGGTGGATCCCTATAACCTGAAAGAGTGCGACACCGTGATTAAGGAAGAGCTGGCGGCAGAGGAGCCCTCTGTCATCATCTCCCGCCGTCCTTGCGTGTTGCTGAAATCCGTCAAGGCTCTGCCTGCCCTCAAGGTGGACGCTGACAAGTGCAAGTCCTGCAAGAAGTGTATGACCCTGGGTTGTCCCGCCATCAGTATGAAGGATGGCAAGGCTCACGTGGACGCCACCCTGTGCGTGGGCTGCGGCGTGTGCCAGCAGTTGTGTCCCTTTGACGCTATTAATTAAGGAGGTAGAAGACTATGAAAAGCACAAGTGTTATGATCGTCGGTGTCGGCGGTCAGGGTAGTCTGTTAGCCTCCAAGCTCCTCGGTCGTCTGCTGATGGACGAGGGCTACGACGTCAAGGTCAGCGAGGTTCACGGTATGAGCCAGCGTGGCGGTTCTGTCGTCACCTACGTCCGTTTCGGCGATAAGGTGTATTCGCCCATTGTCACCGAGGGCGAGGCGGATGTCATCATTGCTTTTGAAAAGCTGGAGGCGGCTCGCTACGCCAAGTATCTGAAGGCCGATGGTCGCATCGTGGTCAACACCCAGCAGATCGATCCTATGCCGGTCATCATCGGCGCCGCGGAGTATCCTGCGGGCGTGCTGGATGAATTGACCGCCAAGGGTCTGTCCGTGGATGCGCTGGATGCTTTGTCTTTGGCTCAGCAGGCCGGCTCCTCCAAGGCGGTGAACATCGTGCTGATGGGTCGTGCGGCTAAGTATTTCGACATCCCTTACGAGCGCTGGATCGCCGCCATCGAGAACACGGTGGCACCCAAATTCGTAGAGATGAATAAAGTCGCATTTGACCTTGGTTTTAATGCATAAAATTGCGAAAATCCTATTGACAACGACAAATGATGGTGCTACAATACACCACATAAAGACGTTTGAACGGAAACCAGTACCCGAATATGTCCACTCTCAGAGAGCCGTGGTTGGTGTGATACGGCAGTGTAAAGTCGGTGAATTCATTCCGTGAGTCGTTGGCTGAAGGGCGACTGCGTAGGCTAAACGGGTTCGACCGTTACATCGAGTAGGGTGTGATTGCACTCGGAGGCCGCTATTGTGAGATAGCGGTAAATAGAGGTGGTACCACGGGATTTTTCTCGTCCTCTGTATTCCGACAGCGGAATGCAGAGGGCGTTTTTGTTTTCTGCATCTCGCAACACCACGTTTCTTTTGCAGAAAGGACGAAACAACTATGGAAAAGCGCTACTATCAACAAGAGATCGAGACCATGCCCGTAGAAGAAATGCAGAAACTGCAGTCCGAAAAGCTGGTCAAGCAGGTGCGCCACGTGTGGGACAACGTTCCCTACTACCGCAACCTGATGGAGGAGAAGGGTGTTACTCCCGACGATATCCACGGCATCGAAGACTTGCACAAACTGCCTTTCCTGTCTAAGGCAGACCTGCGTGACGCCTATCCCTATGGACTGTTGGGTAAGCCTCTCAAGGATTGTGTCCGTATTCACTCTACCTCCGGTACTACCGGCCGCCGTGTGGTGGCTTTCTACACCCAGCACGACGTGGATCTGTGGGAAGATTGCTGTGCCCGTGCCATTATGGCCGCAGGCGGCACGGAGGAGGACGTGGTGCAGGTTGCCTACGGTTACGGCCTATTCACCGGCGGCGCCGGTTTGCACGGCGGCTCTCATAAGGTTGGCTCCCTGACCCTGCCTATGTCCTCGGGCAATACTGAGCGCCAGATCCAGTTCATGCAGGATCTCTCCGCCACCATTCTGTGCTGTACTCCCTCTTACGCCGCCTATATCGGCGAATCCCTGAAAGAGCAGGGCATCAGCCCCGATCAGCTGACGCTGAAGGCGGGTATCTTCGGTGCCGAGCCTTGGACGGAGGAGATGCGCCGTGGCATTGAAAAGGCGCTGGGCATCAAGGCGTACGATATTTACGGTCTGACCGAGACTTCCGGTCCCGGCGTGGCATTCGAGTGCTGTGAGCAGACCGGTATGCATATCAACGAGGATCACTTCCTCGCCGAAATTATCGATCCCGACACCGGTGAGGTGCTGCCTGAGGGCAGCAAGGGCGAGTTGGTGTTCACCGCTCTGGATAAAGAGGCGTTCCCGCTGCTACGCTACCGCACCCGTGACATCTGCGTGCTGAGCCGTAAGAAGTGTTCCTGCGGCCGTACTCTCATTAAGATGGCGAAGCCTATGGGTCGCAGCGACGATATGATGATCATCCGTGGCGTCAACGTGTTCCCCAGCCAGATCGAGGCCGTTCTGCTGAAGGAGGGCTACGAGCCCAACTATCAGATCGTGCTGGATCGCGTGGGCAGCACCGACACCTTCGACGTCAACGTGGAGATGAACCCCGATAAGTTCACCGATACCGTCAGCCGTATCACCGAGCAGGACCGTGCGCTGGCCAATGCGATGAAGATTATGCTGGGCATCAACCCCAAGGTGCATCTGGTGGCACCCAAGAGCATTGTCCGCAGCGAGGGCAAGGCTGTCCGCATCATTGATAAGCGTAAACTTCATGATTAAGAAAGGGGAGACCGATTATGTTGAAACAGTTAACCGTATTCGTAGAGAATAAGCAGGGTACCTTGGTGGATATCACCGACACCTTGGCAACCAACGGCGTGAATTTGCGTGCGTTGTCCATCGCCGACACTCAGGATTTCGGTCTTCTCCGTCTGATTGTCAACGATAATGCAACCGCCGCTTCCGCCCTGCAGGAAAAGGGTTATATTTTGAAGATTACCGACGTCATCGGTGTCAAGATTGGCGACCAGCCCGGTAAACTGTCCAAGGCGCTGTCCGTCTTGGCAGAGGCAGGGGTCAACGTGGAATATTTGTACGCCTTTATGGCTCGTACCCAGAAGCACGCCTACGTGGTTCTGCGTCCTACCGACAATGCCGCCGCCGAAAAGGCGTTGGAAGAGAACGGCTTCCATCTCATCACCGACGCCGACTTGGAAAAGCTGTAAACCCAGCTATACCAAGGGTTTACACTCTGTAAAGCAAAATACCTTCACCCCTGAAACATCCCGTTTCAGGGGTGTTTTTTCTTTTTGTTCGCTTGCAAACCCTTTAAACCTATGCTATAATACCTCTCGAAATCTACTCACCGAGGTGACCTCTATGGGAAAACTCTCCCATCTGCAACCCGCACGGGTTTTTCATTATTTTGAAGAGATCTGCGGCATTCCCCACGGTTCGGGAGATACCGCACGCATCAGCGATTATTGCGTTGCCTTTGCTAAAGCACACAACCTGATCTATCATCAGGATTCTTTGGGCAACGTCATCATCAAAAAGCCTGCCACCGCCGGCTACGAAGATCACCCTGCGGTGATTTTGCAAGGACACATCGATATGGTGTGCGAAAAGGCGCCTGACTGCGCCATCGATTTTACCGCCGACGGTCTGGATGTGGATACCGACGGAGAGCTGGTCTTCGCCCACGGAACGACTCTCGGCGGTGACAACGGCATCGCGGTTGCTATGGCCTTCGCCATTCTCGAATCCACCGACCTTGCCCATCCGCCCCTGGAGGTGCTGCTCACCGTGGACGAGGAGACGGGTATGTACGGCGCCGAGGGCTTTGACTCGGCTCTCCTCGAGGGCAAGATGCTCATCAACATCGACTCGGAGGAGGAGGGTGTCCTCACCGTCAGTTGCGCCGGTGGTGCTCGCGCCGAGCTGACCCTGCCCCTGACCTATGCCCCGGCCGATGGCGCCGCCTATCGCATCTGCGTGGACGGCTTGCAGGGCGGCCATTCCGGCATCGAGATTGACAAGGGCCGCCTCAACGCCAACATCGTGATGGCGCAGTTCCTCAAGACGCTGGATTGCCGCCTGGTCACCATCGGCGGCGGCCTCAAGGATAACGCCATCCCCGTCTATTGCGAGGCAATCATCACCTGCGACACCGATCCCGCCGCCGCGGCGACCGCTTTCGCCGCCGCCAACCGCGTGGCCGGCGACCCCAACCTGAACATCTCGGTGGAGCCTGCGCTGGCGGACGCGGCGATGACCGCTGATTCTACCGCCGCGGTGCTGAATCTGCTCACCACCGTGCCCAACGGCATCCAGTCTATGAGCGCCGACATCGCGGGCTTGGTGCAGACCTCCCTCAACCTGGGCATCCTCACCACCGACCGCGACACCCTGCGCGCTTCCTTTGCGGTGCGTAGTAGTGTAGGCGCGGAAAAGGCCGCGCTACTGGCGAAATTGGAGAGCCAAATCACCGCTTTAGGCGGCGGTTACGCCTCCCACGGCCACTATCCCGCCTGGGAATATCGCAAGGAGTCTCGCCTGCGTGATGCGATGTGCGCCGTGTGGGAGCGCACCAATGGCGCGGCACCCACCGTGGCCGCCATCCACGCAGGTCTGGAATGTGGCCTGTTCTGCGAGAAGATCGACGGCCTGGACGCCGTATCCATCGGCCCCAATATGTGGGACGTCCACACCTGCCGCGAGCGACTGTCCGTCGCCTCCACCGCACGGGTGTACGCCTACCTCTGCGACGTATTAAAAGAACTGTAAGGAGCGATAAGTATGTTTAAAGAGCGCGTTGAACGCATCCAATCCGCCCTGGAGGCGGGACAGGCTTTCCTGGTGACGGGGGAGACCAACCGATTCTATTTCACCGGCTTCCATTCCAGCGCCGGCTCGGTGCTGTTCACCCCCGACGAGACGGTGTTCCTCATCGACTTCCGCTATTATGAGAAGGCCGCCGCCACCGTCACCGGCAGCCGCGTCCAGCTGTGCAAGCGCCTGTTCGCCGAGGTGGGGGAGATCTGCGCCGCCCACGGCATCAAGGAATTGTTTGTGGAGGCGGACGTTATCTCCATCGGCCGTCTGGCGTCGATGCGTGCCGCCTTGCCCGACCTCACCATCTCCGAGAGCGATCGCTTCGACCGCCTGGTGGAGGAGATGCGCACCGTCAAGAACGAAAAGGAGCTGTCCCTCATCCGCGAGGCTCAGCGCATGACCGACGAGACCTTCACCTACATCCTTAACCACATCGCTCCCGGTCGTTCCGAGCGGGACATTATGCTGGATATGGAGTTCTTTATGCGCCGTATGGGCAGCGAAGGCGTGTCCTTCGACTTCATCGTGGTGTCGGGCAAGAATTCCTCTCTGCCTCACGGCGTTCCCACCGATAAACTGGTGGAAAAGGGCGACTTCATCACCATGGATTTCGGCGCGGTCGTCGGTGGCTATCACTCGGATATGACCCGTACCGTGGCCGTTGGCTCCGCCACCGACGAGATGCGTCTGGTGTACGACACGGTGCTGAAGGCTCAGCTGGAGTCCGAAAAGGCCATCCGTGCCGGCGCGGTGTGCAGCGACGTGGACAAAATCGCCCGCGACATCATCTATGCCGCCGGCTACGAGGGCTGTTTCGGCCACGGCCTGGGTCACAGCGTGGGCGTGGAGATCCACGAGAGCCCCGCATTCAGCCCCAACTGCTCCGCCATCCTGCGTCCCGGCACCATTATGACCGTCGAGCCGGGCATCTACTTGGAGAACAAGTTCGGTGTCCGCATCGAGGATATGGTGTACGTCACCGACGAGGGCAGCATCAACCTCACCGCCTCTCCCAAGAATCTCATCATCCTGTAATGAAAGAAGGCTTGCCGTTTGGCAAGCCTTCTTTTTTGCGCAAAAAGGTGGCGCCCCCGCCTCCGCGTGTCGGAGAACAGGGGCGCCTATGTAGAGGACGGAGTAGGTTGCAGATTACTGTTGTGCCGCCAACTCGGCTTCCATCTGCTTCTGGATACGCGGGTCGTAGGAGAGCAGCGGCGATATGTCCTTGTGTTTGATTTTGCGGTCGATGTAGTTCTGGGTGATCTTGCGCACCTGCCCGCTGAGCACCACCACACCGATGAGGTTGGGGATCATCATCAGGCCGTTGAAGGTGTCGGAGATGTCCCAGGCCAGGGAGGAGGTCATCAGTGCACCGGACAGAATCAGCAGCACGAAGAACACCTGATAGGCTTGCTTGGCCTTCTTGCCGCCCAGGTACTCCACCGCCTTGGCACCGTACTGGGACCAGCCCAGCACGGTGGTGAATGCGAACAGCAGAATGGCCACCGCCACGAACATCTCGCCTGCCTTGCCGAACACACTGCTAAAGGCAGAGGCCACCACGGTGGCGTCGGTGACGCCGTCCATCATCACGCCGGTGGAGAGATCCACCATGCCGCTGGTGAGCACCACCAGCGCGGTCATGGTGCAGATGACCATGGTGTCGGCGAACACCTCAAAGATGCCCCACATACCCTGGCGCACCGGCTCCTTGACGTTGGAGCAGGAGTGCACCATCACCGAGGAACCGAGACCGGCTTCGTTGGAGAATACGCCTCGCTTGAAACCCCAGGTGATCACCTGGCGCAGGGTGACGCCTACGGCGCCGCCCCATACCGCCTTGCCGCTGAAGGCGCTGCCGAAGATGGAGGAGAATGCGGCGCCGATGTTATGGTAGTTGACGCCGATGACCACCAGCGAACCGAGGATGAACAATACGATCATCACAGGCACGATTTTCTCCGCCACGCCGGCGATGCGCTGCATACCGCCCAGAATGATCAGCGCCGCCAGCACCAGCAGCACGCCGCCGATGACCACGGCGTAGAGGGAGACGCCGTCGTACAGCACCACCGAGGACAACGCCGGCAGGTCAAAGGCGCTCTCGATGTTGGCGACAATCTTGTTGACCTGACCCATATTGCCGATGCCGAAGGAGGCGAGGATGGCGAAGCAGGCAAACAACACGCCCAGAATGCGACCGATCCACTTGCACCCCTTCTTTTTGCCCAGGCCGTCCCGCAGATAGTACATGGGACCGCCCGCCCATTCGCCGTTCACCTTGCGGCGATAGAAGATGCCCAGCACGTTTTCCGAAAAGTTGGTCATCATACCGAAGCATGCCGCCACCCACATCCAGAAGATGGCGCCGGGACCACCCGCCGCGATGGCGGCGGCCACGCCGGCGATGTTACCCACGCCCACGGTGGCGGCCAGGGCGGTGCACAGTGCTTGGAATTGGGAGATGGATGCCGTGTCTTGGGTGTGGGCGGACACGTTTTTGGTGAACACCTTGCCGATAGACTCCTTCATCCAGTGGCCAAAGCGGAACACCTGAAAGAATTTGGTCATCAGGGTCATCAGAATGCCTGTGCCGATGAGCAGGGTCAATCCCAGCGTCACCCACACAAAGGTGTTGATGGCGTTGTTGACGTCGGTCACGGTGGTGAGGAAAGCGCTTGCGTACATAGACATACATCCTTTCTGTTTCTCAATACTATGCAGCGAAAGAAGGATATACGTCTCCTAAAACAAAAATGCGAAAGCCAACGGCTCTCGCACACAATCAAGCACCAATAAACACCCGTCCCGTAGGGGAGGGGGTTGCGGTGGTGGTGATTCTGTCCTTTTGCCTGAGAGATTGGGGGGTTACCCTTTGCACCTTCGGCATCCGTGTCGGGCACGGACTTCTCCAGAATGCTATCCGCTTACGGTCTGGGACCTGAGAGTGTTACTCCTTCGGTGGAGGGGGCGCCTCCGTTTCCCGTAAGCTTCGCCTAGCGTATTGACTTGTTTAGTAGTTTAACACTTTAAAGTAGATTTGTCAACCTTATCTGTCGAAAAAGCAAAAATTCAAGCATAATGCATAAAAAATCCACTTTTTTTCATTTCCCCCTTGTGGGTTTGCGCGAAATGGTGTAAAATAGGAGTACTAATAGACAGGAGGTTGCCTTATGCTGACGAAAGAGACGTTCAAAATACCTTCTAAGCGCAAGAATTTGTTTTTGCGTGCGACCCGTGGCCACTTTGCCACCAGTCACAGTCACACCAACTATTACATCGATGTGACCACGCAGAAGATGCGCCTCAACGAGGCTAAGGCGGTGGCGCAGGAGCTGCTTCCGTACTACGATACCTCCACCATCGTGGATACCATTCTGTGCCTGGACGGCACCGAGGTCATCGGCGCCTGTCTGGCTCACGAGCTGACCCGCAGCGGGTATATGAATATGAACGCCCACCAGACCATCTACGTGTTGACCCCCGAGCATACGGTGGGTAGCCAGCTGGTGCTGCGTGACAATATGGTGTCGATGGTCGAGGGCAAGCACGTGTTGGTGCTGGCCGCATCGGTCACCACCGGCTACACCGCCCTGGGCGCTATGCAGGCGGTGGACTATTACGGCGGCCACGTGGTGGGCATCGCCTCCGTCTTCGCCACGGTGGATCAGGTGGGCGGCTATGCCGTGCGCTCCTGCTTCAATCCCAGCGAGCACCTGCCGGATTACGCCAGCCATCTGGCCCACGAGTGCCCCCAGTGTAAGGCGGGGGTCAAGCTGGACGCCTTGGTCAACGGCTTCGGCTATTCCAAGTTATAATGTCACCGCCGCCTCTGTCTGCGGACAGAGGCGCACTTTTTGAATACCTGATTCGGGAGATGTACAATGAAAAAGATGTTGAGTCCTAAGAAGCCCTTTTTGTGGCTGATGATCACAGCGATTGTGGCGGCGACCGTCCTCGGTGTGCTGTTTGTACCGCGCAAGGCGGAGGTGTCCGCCGCTCTGGACGAGTGCGTGGTTTCCACTCTGCGTATGGTGCATAAGTCTTCCCATACCGAGGGTAAATATCCCGCCGTGGTCTATACCCCCCTGGCTGTGAAGGAGAAGGGGGACACCGTCACCGTCTACGGCGTGATGATGTACCGCGAGTACACCTGCACCACCGCCGATCAGTTGGAGACCTGGGGCGAGGGCCACGATCCCTTCGCCATCACCGCAACCAAGAACGCCGACGGCACCTACACCGCCACCGATTGCTGGTGGCCGGAGAATGGCGCCGACTATATCCCCTCCATCCGCAAGCAGTTCCCCTCCTATTGCCAGCGTAAGGCGGTTACCTACCGCAAATTCTATACCGACCAGCGCGAGCGTTGCGGAGCGCAGGCGTTGCAGAACATCACCGACGCCGAGAAGTACGTGGTGCTGGAATCCGAGAGCGAGAATATGCGCCTGGCTTATTGTGAGGCCACCGCTACCTCCTACATCAACTTTTCCGGCGGTTACGCCACCGATGGCAGCTACGCCGTGACCCAGAGCACCGCTACATTCACCTTCGGCAATCGCAAGCTGGTCTTCGCCATCGAGGACGAGGCGCTGGTGTTTGATCTGGAGGCGTCTGAGGAGGTTCCCGCCATCTGGCAGTCGGCGGGCGACACCGAGTATCTGCAGGACGGCGTCCGCTTTGTGGCCGACGACGGCGACGACATCCCCGCTATCAAGCTGGAGACCGCTCCCATTGGCCCCACCGTCACTGTCACCTCTTCGAATTGGGTAGAGGAAGAGACGCTGCGCGAGATGTTCGGCCAGTACGTGCCCAGTACTTACTTTGAGTCGGTCGATCCCAAGTATCTGCCTGTCCGTCCGATCGAGAATCGTGGTCAGCTGGAACGCTTTATCGAGGCTTTCGCCGATGAGTTTACCGATATGGATTTGGAGCGCTTTGCCGCGTATGACGAGGCGTTCTTCAAGGACAATATCGTGCTGATCACTTACTATAAGGACGGCATGGACTCTTGCAAGCCGGCCATTGACTCCTACGTCTTCGTGAAGGACGGCAGCACTACCTGGCTGTCGGTGCGCTTGTCGGTGGAGAAGCCGGCCGCAGGCGACGCCGTTGTGGGACAGTGGCTGATGTTCTCCGGCATTGCCAAGGCGGACTTTGAGAAGTCCACCGGCGTCGAGGCGTACGTCGAAAAGTACGTGGAGCAGGCAGACACCTCTTCCTCTGCCGACCTTACCTTGACCGGCACGGTCAAGGCGGTGGACGGCAGAGCAATGCTGCTGGAATGTGAGGGTAACAGCCAGTTTACCACTGTGTGGGTGGAGCTGGGGAACGCCGAACTGGATCCTATGGTAGGTGAGACCTACGTGGTCACCTACGAGGACATCGTGATGCCCTCTCTGCCTCCTCGCATTACCGCCATCACCGTCACCAAAGCTTAATTTGAAAGCCGAGCAACGCTTGTCGTTGCTCGGCTTTTCTTGTTTCCCGAAAAATTTTTCAAAATACCCCTTGACAGATCTGTCTACATCGTGTAGACTAAAATTGTCGACAAGGTGTAGACAAAAAGGAGGTGCATTTATGAACGATTGGAGTTTAGGCGTGGTGGAGTCCCGCTTTGCGGACATCATCTGGGCGAATCAGCCCCTGTCCACCCAGCAGCTGGTCAAGCTCAGTGAGGCCGAACTGCAGTGGAAGCGCACCACCACCTATACGGTGCTGGGCCGCTTGGCCGACCGTGGTCTGTTTCACAACGAGGGGGGACAGGTCACCGCACTCGTCTCCCGCGACGAGTTTTACGCTCGTCGCAGTCAGCAGTTTGTGGAGGAATCCTTTGGCGGTTCCCTGCCTGCTTTTTTGGCGGCCTTCTCCGCCCGCAAACCCCTGACCGAGGATGAGGTAGCTGAGATTCGCCGCCTGATCGAGGAGGTGTAACGATGACTGACCTGTTTTTACATATTTTGAATATGAGCCTCACCGCCGGTGTGTTGGTGGTGGCGGTGGTGCTGCTGCGCGCCGTGTTTTACAAGGCGCCCCGTTGGGTGCATTGTTTGTTGTGGGCGCTGGTGGCGGTGCGTCTGTTGTGCCCCATCACCATCGAGAGCTCCCTTAGCCTGATGCCGGACACCACGGCGGTGCTGGCACCGCTGGCGTCGGATTCCGCCGCGGATACGACGGCGCCCGACACTTCCGTGGATAATATCGTGGGGGATATCGTCACCACCCCCGTTCCCGACACCCCCGTGGTGCCGCCGATTACCGATACGCCACCCGTGACCGAATTGCCGCCTGCGGCGACCACCGATCCCGACGATTCCCTGTCCGTGTCGGCGCCCGCCGCTGAGGCGGATCCGTGGCAGATGATTCTGACCGTCGCCGCTTGGACGTGGCTGGTCGGCGTGGTGGCTATGGCGGTATACGCCCTCGCCACTACCCTGCGTCTGCGCCGTCAGGTGGAGGAGGCGGCTCATTTGAGCGGCAATATTTGGCTGTGTGACCACCTCCGCAGCCCCTTTATTCTGGGTGTGCTCCGTCCCCGCATTTATCTGCCCTCCGACCTGGATGGCGCCGCGCGGGATAGCGTCGTCGCCCACGAGCAGGCGCATCTGAAGCGCCTGGACCATTTTTGGAAGCCTCTCGGCTTCCTCCTGCTGGCGGTGTATTGGTTCAATCCCATTCTGTGGGTGGCCTATATCCTCCTGTGCCGCGACATCGAGGCCGCCTGCGACGAGCGGGTGGTGCGGCATCTGTCCGCCGACGCCCGCCGCACCTATTCCGAGGCGCTGCTGGCTTGCAGTGCGCCCCGCCGCTTGATTTCGGCTTGCCCCCTCGCCTTTGGCGAGACAGGGGTCAAGTCCCGAATCAAATCGGTGCTGTCTTATAAGAAACCTACCGTCTGGATTATGGTGGTCGCTCTGTTGGTGTCCACCGTGGCAGGCGTCTGCTTGCTCACCGACCCGCCCGCCGACGACCCGCAGTCCGACGATCCTCCCGTCGTCACCGACGACGGCGAAGCACCCAAGTACGCCACTTTTGTCCATACCGGCGAGCCTAAGGCAAAGGTGCAGTTGGAACTGGACGGCAACGAGTGCACCTACACCAATAGCACCCTTTCCTCTTGGGTGGCGGTGGGCACCTATACGATGGGGGAGAGCTCCGTTACTCTGTCCTTCCCCGATGATGCGATGACCATCGAGTTTGAGGGCGATTTCACCGGTCTCAAGCTCTGTATAGGACAGAGCGATACTCGTATGAGCTATGAGCAGATGTCCTTCGGCGATGAGCAACTGAAGGATGGTGCGGTTTTCCGGCGTATCGCCAACGTCAGCGACGTGCCCTATACGGCGGAGACTTTCTATTCTCGGAATTGGTTGTCGGAGGCGTTGCAGCAGGAGATGCGTGAGAAATATCAGTATCGTACCGGCAATTACAGCGATAAGGATTGGCCCATCATCCCCATCGCCTCCCGTGACGAGCTGGATGATTTCTTTGCAACCTATGAGAATGACGTGAGCGATTTTGGCTTTGCTACGGCAGATACGAGTGCGTACGACGACGCTTTCTTCGCCGAGAAGATGCTGTTGGCGGTGTATTACCGCAACGGCTCCTCCTCCGTCAAGCCGGAGATTGCCGCCGTGGAATATAACGGTGCCGAACTGGTCACCGTGCAGGTAGATGTCTACGAGCCGTCTATCCGAAATGCGATGCTGGGCCAGTGGTTTATGCTGGCGGAGATTCCCCTTGACGAGATTCCCTACGCCACTGCTTTCCGTGCGGTGGAGCGTGACCACATCCCCACCGAATACTATTTTGCTACATACAGCCATCCAATCCCCGATGATGGCCAGAATGATGTGTCCATCGGCCGTTACAGTCTCTTTGGGTATGGCCGTGAAACCTTAGTTCCTTTGGTTGAGAGTTTGGAATGGTACGGCGCGGATATTATGACGGAGACCACCTTTACTGCCATCGGCCACTTCTGTTTCGAGGGGGAGAAGAAGTATTACGTCAGCCCTGATAAAAAGCAGCTCTACGACGGTGAGCAGATCGCGGATTTGACCGCTGAGCAGAGCGATCAGTTGGACTTTTATCTGCGTGACGGCAATCCCGGCGAGGATGTTGCCACCGCTTCGGTCACCGGCACGGTGACCCAGTGGAGCAAAGAGGGTGGCTATCTTATGCTGGAGGTCACCGACGGCGACTCCAAACTGGGTTCGCAGGTGAAGGTGTACACGGGTATTTTGGCACCGGGTAGTGGTCCGGCTGTGGGCTATTCCGCCACAATCTATTACGATGGTTGGTATCAGACTGATGCTGGCTACAGTACGATTTATGCCATCCATAGAAAGTGGATGGATGCTGACTTGTTAGGTGGCCCCGATGACGATGAACCCACCAACCCCACCACTACCACGACGAAGCCGACCACCACGACCACGACCGCCAAACCTACCACCACGACGAAGCCGACCACGACCACCAAGCCTACTACCACTACGACCACTGCCCCCACAACGCCTGCCGTGAAAACGGCAGCTGTAGGCGAGAGCCACGTGGCAGGCGGATATGGTCTGTGGAAGGATGAGATCGTGGAGGCTGTGTACGGAGAACGCCCTGCGGATTCTCAGTTGCGTGTTCGTGTGCTTCGTTCCTATGCAGAACTGGACGCTTTTTTGAATGAGTATGCCGTGAACGATCGGTATTTGAAGCATGCGGATTTTTATCGCTTTGACGTGGCATGGTTTGAGGAAAATGCGCTGATCATGACCTATTACGTTTACGGAGCCTGCCCGGTGGAGCCGGTGGTCGCATCCTACGTTTATAGTGATGATGGGACCACTCTCACCGTGGGTTTGGATGTGTATCTACCGGGTATGCTCAACGACGCTGTGGGGTGTTGGCATCTGTTTTCGGGTATCAAGAAATCCGATTTGGAAGGTGTTACAAAGGTGACCGCCTATGTGCGCGCCGAGATGCCAAAGCATAATTACGTAGCCGTGTTTACCGAGCCTACTCGGAATCCGCAAAGCGCTGTGGAGGAATGGCGCACGTGGACTCCCTATTCGGAAGGACGACATTTCTCCCAGTTGATTACCGGTGGCCTTTTCAAGGATGGAAATCGCGCGTGCAAATATGTTGCCGTCATCAATCAGGGTGGCCATAATTACTACATCGCCGAAGATTTTGCGGCCATTCAGCGTGACGATGGCAAATTGTATTGGATGACGGAGTATGATGCGGAGTCCATTCGAAAGTTGATTGCCGCCGCAGAGGAAAATTATCGTATCCGCGATGAATACTAAATAACAAAAAGCAGGCAACGGATATCCGTTGCCTGCTTTTTTCTTACACGTCCGGTTGCAGCTCCATCACGGCCTCTACCATAGCGGCATACCCTGCCATTTCCTCCTCGGAGGGGGCAGTGTGCTTGTAGTGCGCCAGATACTCCACGTTGCCGTTGGTGCCGTGGATGGGGGACACCGTCAGCCCCAGCACCGTCAGCTCGTTTTCAGCCGCCGATTGAAACAGCTCCGCCATCAGGGGAGGCAGGGTGGCGGGAGGGTCTTTCAGGATGCCGTTTTTGCCCAATTCCTTCTGCTTAGCCTCAAACTGGGGCTTGATCAGCGTCACTACCTCGCCGCCCTCTTTCAGCACACGATGGATGGCGGGATAAATCTTTTTCAGCGAAATAAAGGACACGTCCACCGTCACCATATCGCAGATGGTATCGTCCAACTGCTCCGGGGTGAGATTGCGGGCATTGGTACGCTCCAGCACCGTTACCCGCTCGTTGATACGCAGCTTATAGTCCAGAATACCATACGCCACGTCCACCGCAAACACCCTCTGCGCGCCGTTTTGCAAGAGGCAATCGGTGAATCCGCCGTTGCTGGCGCCGATATCGCACACAATGCGGTCTCTGGGGTCAATATCGAAGTGCGCCAGCGCCTTTTCCAGCTTATAGCCGGAGCGGCTGGCGTATTTTTTTGCCTTTTCGCGGCAGGTGATCACCGTGTCGGCGGGCAGGGGAGATCCGGGTTTCTCCGCCGGCACGTTGCCGATCCAGATACGCCCCTCCATAATCAGGGCGGCGGCGGTATTCATATCTACGCCCAGCTGACGGGCGACCAGTTCATCGGTGCGGATGGTTTCCATCGTGTCACTTCCTTTGTGAATATGCTGACAGTATACCACATCTTTTGCAAGAAAACAACCCGCTTGTCCTTTTTTCTTTGCGCACCTTGTTTCGGCAAAAAATCGCCCCGCCCTCGCCGTATAATAGCAGGGCGGAAGAGGTGAGGGAATGACCGTTTATGTGGATATATTGTTGGCCGTCAATTGGTGGGCGGATTTTCTTTTGTTGCTGGCGGTGCGCCGCGCCCTGGGCGGATGCGGTCGGTCTTGGCGTCTGGCGTTGGGCGCCTTAGTGGGCGCTCTGTCCTGTCTGACACTGTTTTTGCCGCCGTTGTCGGTGTGGTTGACGCTGCTTCTGCGCCTGTGCGCCGCCGCACTGATGGTGACGGTAGCCTTCGGCATCCGCACGCCACGTCAATGGTGGCGCGGGGTGATTCTTTTGTTCGCCCTCTCTGCCGCCTTGGCGGGATTGTGCGGCGCCCTGTATTTCTTCGTGGCACCGCAAGGCTTCTACGTGTTCAACGGCGTGGTGTATTACTCCGTCCCGCCGCTATTGCTGGTGGCGCTCACTGTGGTGTGCTACGGCTTTTTGTGGCTGTCCGAGCAATTTCTCCGTCGCCGCGCACCGCGTGAGCATCTATTCCGCGTGACGATCACCCACGCCTCCCACTCGGTCACCTTCTCCTGTCTCTACGATAGTGGCAACCACCTCACCGAGCCCTTTTCGGGCAAGGCGGTGCTGGTGGTGGAACGGCAGGTGGCGGAGCGCCTGCTCACCTACATACCCGCCGTCTCCGATCTGCCTGCGGGATGGCGGCTGATTCCCTACAACACCTTAGGCGGCAACGGTCTGTTGCCCGCTTTTATCCCCGACTCCGTCGTCGCGATTTCCCGCGGCGACACCCAACCGTTACCCTCCTGCTACGTCGCGGTGTGCGATGGCTTGGGTAGGGGAGAGTATCAGGGTCTGATGGGAGCAAACCTGGCGGAAAATCTGGCAAGAAAGGATGACAAGGCGTTATGCTTTACAGGTTAAGAGCCCGCTTGCGGCGGCTGTTTCTGCGACTTTTGGGGCGGGAATCCGTCCATTATGTCAACGGCACGGATGTGTTGCCGCCGCCCCTCACATTGGAGGAGGAACGGGCGGTTTTGGCGCGGTTGGAGGCGGGGGACGAGTCGGCGCGGGATACCCTCATCACCCGTAATCTGCGGCTGGTGGTGTACATCGCTCGCAAGTTTGAGAGCTCAGGGGTTGGGCTGGAAGATCTCATCTCCATCGGCACCATCGGGCTGATCAAGGCAGTGCGCACCTTCTGCCCCGGCCGTAACATCAAGTTGGCGACCTACTCCTCTCGATGTATCGAAAACGAAATTCTGATGCATTTACGCAAAACCGCCCAAAAGCGCAGCGAGATTTCCATCGACGAGCCGCTGAACGTGGACTGGGATGGCAACGAACTTCTGCTCTCTGACGTCCTCGGCAGCGACGCCGATGTGGTGCACCGCGAATTGGAGTCGGAGGCGGAACGCCAAGAACTGCTCTGTTGCGTGGGGCGACTGCCTCCGCGGGAGCAGCAAATTATGCGGCTGCGCTTCGGCATCGGCGGCGAGCAGGAGCACACCCAAAAGGAGGTGGCGGATCGCCTGGGCATCTCCCAATCCTACATCTCCCGTTTGGAGAAGCGGATCATCCGCCATCTCCGTGACGAACTGCAAAAAGAAGAACGGTGAGGCCATCGCCTCACCGTTCTCTTATTTACTGCATTTCTTTTGGTAATCCGAGGGGGTCACACCCTTGATGCTCTTAAACACGCGGGAGAAATACAGCGGATCGTTAAATCCCACCGATCCCGCCACCTCCGCCACCGAATAGGCGGGGTCACGGAGCAGGCTGCAGGCCTCGTTGATGCGGTAGGTCTGCAGATAGGCGTGGGGAGACACGCCGAAATCCTGCAGAAATGCGCGGTACAATTGGCTGCGGCTGATGCCCACATAGCGGGCGATGTCTGCCACGCCGATGTTGCTGGCGTAATTGTACTGGATATACCGCAGGGCGTTGTCCACGTAGGTCTGGTGGGTGTCGCCCACCGACCGAGTGCGGCTGTGCTGAATGAGGTGCGCCAGGAACAGATACAGTCGACCCACCATCTCCGCATCCGCGGCGGCGGTGTTGTCGCTGGCGTCGGCGATGCCGCGCAGTAGGGCATAGGTGGCGTCAGGATCGTCACTCCGCCACACAGGCTGATCCTTGCTCAGCCCGGTCATCTTCACCAAGCGTCGTGCGTCGGTGCCGTTAAAACCCACCCAGTTGTATTGCCACGGGTCGGCCTCGTCCGCCTGATAGCTGGCCACCTGAGAGGGATAGATGATAAACAGCATCCCCGCCGTTACGGCGTATTCCTGCCCGTTACACCGCAGGGTGCCGCTGCCGGACACCACGTAGTGGATGAGGTAGTGATCTCGCAGCGCAGGACCCCAAATCTGCCCACTTTCGCATTGTTCATAGCCGGTGTTGTACACCGACAATCCCGCATTTTCCTTCAGCGTATCCCGAAATTGGTATTTCTCGTGGGACACAGCGATCCCTCCTTTGCGGTTGATTGTAGCCAGTATAGCACAATATGCAACATTTGTCCATACAAATGCCGAAATAAAATTCTTGCACTTTCGACGCATAAGCATTATAATGAGAGCAGAAAACTATGAGGGGGTACATCTATGTCTGCTCAAATCTTGCTGGATAAGATTCATTCCGGTGCTTACGACACCGCTTTTGCCGCTTTGTACGGCGAGGCAGAGGTGCTGGCACAGCGCGCTCGCTATGCCGCTGCCGTCGAGGGCTTCGTCGCCACCTTCGGTGACGAGGGCGACCTGCAGCTGTTCTCCGCTCCCGGTCGTACCGAGATTGGTGGCAACCACACCGACCATAACTACGGCCGTGTGCTGGCCGGCTCCGTTAACCTGGACGTTATCGCCGTTGTCCGTCCCACCCAGGGCGGCATCCGTATGCAGTCTGAGGGCTATCCCATCATCGAGGTGGACATCTCCGAGCTGCTCCCTGTTGAGAGCGAGAAGAACGGCTCTGCCTCTCTGATTCGCGGCACCGCCGCCCGCTTTGCCGATTTGGACTACGCCATCGGCGGCTTTGACGCCTACGCCACCTCCAACGTGCTCAAGGGCAGCGGCCTGTCTTCCTCTGCCGCCTTCGAGGTGCTCATCGGTGTCATCCTCAGCCACTTGTATAACGAGGGCAAGGTCAGCGCCGTGGAGATCGCCCAGATCGCCCAGTACACCGAGAACGTGTATTTCGGCAAGCCCTGCGGCCTGATGGATCAGATGGCCTCCTCTGTGGGTAACATCATCACCATCGACTTTGCCGATCCTTCCAACCCCATCATCGAGAAGGTGGACGTGGACTTTGCCGCGGCAGGTCACGCTCTGTGCATCGTGGACGTGGGCGGCGACCACGCCGACCTGACCCACGAGTACGCCGCCGTTCCCGGCGAGATGAAGGCGGTGGCCGCCTCTCTGGGTGTGCCGGTCCTGCGCCAGACCTCCATCGAGGCTCTGCTGGCCAATATCGCCGACCTGCGCAAGGAACACGGCGACCGCGCCGTCCTGCGTGCCATCCACTTCTTGCAGGAGAATGACCGCGTGGTGGAGCAGGTTGCCGCGCTGAAGGCGGGCGACTTTGAGGAGTTCAAGAAGCTGATTATCGCTTCCGGCACCTCCTCCTTCCAGTATCTGCAGAATGTCTACGCCGTCCACGACGTCCGCGAGCAGAGCATGGCTCTGGCTCTGGCTCTGGCTCACCGCCTGCTGGAGGGCAAGGGCGCCTGGCGTGTCCACGGCGGCGGCTTTGGCGGCACCACCCAGAATTTCGTGCCCGTCGATATGCTGGACACCTTCAAGTCCACCATCGAGCAGGTGTTCGGTGAGGGTTCCTGCCACGTGCTGAACATCCGTCCCTACGGCGGTGTCTGCGTGGATAAGTTGGTCTAATCAATTTTAACATAAAGGAGATTTGCACTATGAAAACTACTCTGTTGATCATGGCTGCCGGTATCGGCTCTCGCTTCGGCGGCGGTATTAAGCAGCTGGCTCCCGTTGGCCCCACCGGCGAGATCATTATGGACTATTCCATCCACGACGCCATCAAGGCCGGCTTTAACAAGATCGTCTTCATCATCCGTAAGGATATCGAGGCCGACTTCCGCGAGATCATCGGCAACCGCATTGAGAAGATCTGCGCCGCTCACGACGTCGAGGTCGGCTACGCCTTCCAGGCTCTGGACGCTCTGCCCGAGGGTTTCTCTGTCCCCGAGGGTCGTTCTAAGCCCTGGGGTACCGGTCAGGCTGTGCTGGCCGCCAAGGATCTGCTGACCGAGCCCTTCGTGGTCATCAACGCCGACGACTACTACGGCAAGGTGGCCTTTAAGGAGCTGCACTCCTTCTTGGTCAACGAGGCCGCTGACACCAAGTTCTGCATGGCCGGCTTCCAGCTGAAGAACACCCTGTCCGACAACGGCGGCGTTACCCGCGGTGTCTGCCAGGTCAACGCCCACAACTACCTCACCGACGTGGTGGAGACCGGCGATATCGTCAAGACCGCCGACGGCGGCGCTGCCACCGGCGACAAGATTCTGGACGCCGAGGGCGCTGTGTCCATGAACTTCTGGGGTCTGACCCCTGCCTATCTGCCTATGCTGGAGGAGGATTTCGTTACCTTCCTGCAGGGCATCGAGGGCAACGAGCTGAAGGCCGAGTACCTGCTGCCCGGTCACATCGGCGACCTGCTGAAGGCGGGTAAGGTGTCCGTTAAGGTACTGCCCACCCCCGATAAGTGGTTTGGCGTCACCTACGCCGAGGATAAGCCTCTGGTGGTGGAGAGCTTCAAGGAGCTCATCGCCGTCGGCGAGTACAACGCCGACCTGTTCTCCGACCTGTAATCTGAATAACCTATCTAAAAAGGCCACCCATCTCGGGTGGCC
>JAZREF010000062.1:0-14140 GCA_045660625.1 Acutalibacteraceae bacterium | reverse complement strand
GTCACCCAATCGGGTGACCCTTTTTGTTTGGCTCGGGAGGTATGGACTTGGCCCCCCGAAACGGCTCTCCCGTGTTCCCTCCCTTTTTCCACCCACAAAACACTCTGTTTCGCCGCTGTTGCGTAGGCAACGGCGGCTTGTTCTTTTTGCGGTTCACATTTTCTTAATAGTTTTGTAATATTTTATGCTTTCTATATAAAAATTTAACCCATCTTGTCATACTTTGTTGCAATTTGTCGTAGTAAGTACTACAATATAGGCTACCTATTTATATAATTTTATCTTAAAAAAGAAGTGATTGTTCCGCATTTGTGTTCACCATTTGTCTTACATCCCTCGATTGCGACAATGGAGGGAAATTTTAAGGAGGGGATAGTTAGTGAAAAAATGCATAAGCGTAACGCTGGCGGTTTTTCTGTTGTTGACGTGCCTGTTGACCGGAATTCCCGCCGTGAACGCTGCAGGCAAGGTAACTGAGTCGCGTGAGATTGCCATTGTCTTCGACAACTCCGGTTCGATGTATGTGGATGATTACAATAAGCCGATCAAGGCGTGGAGTCAGGCCACCTACGCTATGGAGGTGTTCGCCTCGATGCTGAATAAGGGCGACGTGCTGACCATCTATCCGATGCACCCCATCAAGGTGGGCTCGGACGAGTACACGATGGATAAGCCGTTGAAGATCACGGATTCGTCTCAGGCATCCAAGATTCGCGACATCTACACGCCCAAGGCGCTGATCACGCCGATCGAGAGTGTGGACCGCGCCATCGAGGGCCTGCAGAAGTCGTCGCTGAACAAGAAGTATCTGATTGTTCTGACTGACGGCGACGTCTTCTACAAAGACGGCAAGAACTTGAAGACCAAGACGAAGAAGGAGCTGGACGCCCGCTTCAAGAAGGCCGATAAGGATATGACGATGATGTATCTGGGCATTGGCTCCGTCGTGACCATGCCGGATACCGCCAATTCCGAGTACTTCCTCAAGGAGCAGGCGAAGAATACCGCCGACGTCTTGTCTATCCTGACGTCGATGTGTAACCGCATCTTCGGCCGCGATACGTTGCCCGCCAACCGTATCAAGAATAAGAAGACGGTGGAGTTCGACATTTCGATGAACAAGCTGATTGTGTTTGTTCAGGGTAAGGACGTGTCCGGCCTGAAGGTCACCGGCCCCAACGGTGAGGTTGGCACCAAGGTCAGTTCCGCCAGCACCAAGTACAGCGAAAAGGGCTGCGGTAACTACGAGTCGGTTACCGACACCTCCCTGCAGGGCGCGATGATCACCTATGAGAATTGCGCCGCAGGCACCTACAACATCGAATATTCCGGCAACGCCGAGAATATCGAAATCTATTACGAGCCCAACGCCGATCTGGACTTTGTGTTCACCGATGCCGCCGGCAATGCGGTGGACCCCAACGCCCTGTACGAGGGCGACTACAAGGTCAGCTTCGGTATGAAGGACGGCAAGACCGGCCAGCTGATTTCCTCCGACCTGCTGGGTGAGCCTCATTACGAGGGTGCTTACTACATCAACGGTCAGGAATACGCCATCAAGCAGGATGGTTACAGCGGCGAGGTCAGCGTTCCCCTGATGATGGGCGACACCTTCGACGCCAACCTGACGGTGACCTACCTGAGCGGATACACCATCCGTAAGGATTCCACCGACTTCGGCTGGCCCGACGGCGGCCTGACGGTGGCCTCCCGCCCCGCAGGCGACCTGACTATGGAGGTCAGCGGCGGGGACAAGAGCTACTCCGTGCTGGACCTGGAGGGCGGCAGTCCCTTCATCGTCAAGTTCTTCTACAAGGGCGAGCAGCTGGTAGGGGAGGAGCTCAAGGCCACCAAGCTGACCTGGGCGGCGGACAAGTCCAACGCCGAGATCAAGGCCGAGCTGGCTGACGACCACTACAAGCTGACCCTACACTACAAGAACCCCGAGAAGAAGGTGGAAACCACCTGCGGTGAGTGCAAGCTGTTCCTGGAGGGCGCCTACACCGCCAAGGGCAGTGACGAGGCCAAGACCCAGGCGGCTCTGGTCTACACCATCACCGAGGATCTGTCTTATCTCAAGATGGAGATGATCGTGACCGACGATTACATCGTGATGGCCAAGATCGACGAGACCCGTCCCATCGAGGTCAAGCTGACGGTCAATGGCAAGCCGCTGACCAAGGAGCAGTTTGAGAAGGTCGAGTTCAAGATGGATTGCGGCGGTATCAATCACAAGATCACCCCCGATGCCGATAATTCCCGCTATCTGATTCAGCTGCAGTCCACCGAGGGCATCGCCGAGCAGGATTATCCCATCAAGGCCAGCGCCACCTTCACCGACCCCATCGGTCGAACCTCCGATGCGTCGGCTGAGTGGACGGTGACCATGAGCCTGCTTCCCCTGTGGCTCAAGTGGCTGATCGCCCTGCTGATTCTGCTGTTGTTGTTTATCATTATTTGGATCATCCTGCACATTAAGGTGCTGCCCACCAAGGCACACATCACTAAGCGTGGCAGTGTGATGTATGTGGATGGCGAAGACGTTACGAAGAACGTTTCTTTTGACAACTGCACCATCAAAAAGGGGCGTGCAGAATGGTACGTCAAGCACGGAAGCACCAAAACAGGTTTGGTGATGGATGTAAAGCCGGGATCGGAAAGCTACTTGTACAAAAAGCACGAGCAGCGTTCGGCTGAGGTGAAGAATGGCGCTGTGACCAGATACGGCAACGCCATTATTCAAGAGGCATCCATCGGTAGCTACCGTTTCGCTTTGAACGAGGAAACAAACAAGCTGGAGCGCACTCCCAAGAGCGACAAGCCGTTCTTGTTGAAGAACAATATGGTGGTTCGCTATTCCGGTGTGGTTAATAGCCCCAGTGGTCAAAAGACGTTCCAGGTGAGCACGAAACTGAATTTCAAAAAGAAAAAATAAACATACGGAGGAGAGTAAAAAATGGCAAACAAAGAAATCTTGAAGCCCAATGAAGTAGTGGCCCCGACTTTATTCGTCGGTGTCGGTGGTACCGGTTCTAAGATCGTGAAGAAGGTTGCCGACCTGTGTCTGCCCGCTGAGAAGGAGAATATCAACTTCCTGTGCCTGGACACCAACGTCAACGACCTGTCTGACATCGCTACCGGTAAGAGCAAGATCTATTGGGTCCAGACCTCTAACACCCAGACCGTGGGTAGCTATTTGGACTACGATGAGGAAGCTCGCAAGAAGTGGTTCCCCAAGAACGCCGTTATGTACGATAAGACGGTGTCCGAGGGTGCCGGCCAGGTGCGTGCTATCTCCCGTCTGGCTCTGAACGCCACCATCAAGACCGGTAAGATCCGTCCCCTGTACGACGCGATCGACGATCTGTTCCGTAAGACCGGTAAGGAAATGAAGCAGGCCATGCGTGTGGTCATCGCCTCTACCGCTTCCGGTGGTACCGGTTCCGGTATCATCCTGCCCCTGACCATGTTCATCCGTGACTACGTCAAGGAGAAATACCCCAACACCAGCTTGATCGTTCGTTCTCTGATTATGCTGCCCGAGACTCTGGACAGCGTTATCGACTCTCAGACCGAGCGCGACAGCCAGGCTCGTAACGCCTACGCCACCGTGAAGGAGCTGAACGCCTTTATGATGAAGGGTTCCGGCTTCATCGATCTGGATGAGGACCTGAAGCAGTTCAGTAATATGCACGTCAACGTGTCCATCGCCGGCTCCGACAACCAGAAGGCTCTGTCCCTGCTGCCTATGGACTTCTGCTTCCTGATGGATGGTCAGGATGGTGAGGACAGCACCATGATCAGCATCGGCCAGTACATCGATCAGGCCGCTCAGGCTCTGTACGAGCAGAACATCGGTCCTATGCAGAAGAAGGCCTTCTCTGTTGAGGATAACATCATCAAGGAGATGACCAAGCCCGGCAACTACGGCCGTAACCGTTTCGGTGGTATCGGCGCCGGCGTCATCCGCTATCCCTATGAGAAGGTTGCCGACTACGTCGCCTACGATCTGGCTATCGACAGTATCGGCGGCGCCGGCGACGCTACCAAGTGGACCAAGTACGACAACGCTGTGGCCTCCTATCAGGCCGAGCAGAAGAAGCGCGGCGTGCCTATGTCCACCTGGGACAGCTATGGCAAGGTGTACTGCGATACCCTGCGCGCTGGCAAGGATGCTTTCTCCAAGGATCTGGTGAACACCTACGAGCTGGATGGCTTGGATTCCCGTATTAAGCGCTTCAAGAAGGCTTTTGAGGATCAGGCCTACAACGTGCTGCTGCAGGATAAGCGCTTTGCCGCTCAGTACGACAGCGCTAAAAGTTGGGAGAGCAACCCCGACTTCGGCGGTGGCGAGTCCAAGATTTCCGACGCTATCGATTCTCTGAGCGCCTATCGCAGCATCGTTGAGGCGAAGAGCAAGGACGGCACCTCTATCATCGAGGGCATCGTCGGTCGTTGGGCTGAGGCTCAGTTCAGCAACGAGCAGAAGATCGTCGCCATCAAGGAGGCTTTCAGCATCGAGAGTCTGATGAAGAACGCTCAGGGCGACATTCTCCATCCCTGCGCTTGCCGCTACGTGCTGTATCAGCTGCTGGAGATGTTCGAGAACGCCACCAAGTCTACCGCTCATTTCCAGGCCGAGGAGGCTATTGAGTCCTTCAAGACCAAGGAGTACGAGTACAAGTTCGCTAAGAACAAGGTTATGGGTATCGAGAACTTGGCCGAGTTCGAGAAAGAGCCCAGCATGATGGATAAGATGAAGGGCTACAAGAAGCTGAATGAGGAAGCCAACGAGGACATCCCCAGCTACTTTATGGCTCTGGAGGATTACTCCAAGAAGATGGCCGTCTATGCCGCTTACAAGAAGGGCTACGATTACATCAAGGCTTTTGTTGAGCAGTATGAGATCTTCTTCAAGACCTTCGTTTACAAGGTGAAGGATCTGGATCGTCACAAGATCGATCTGGTGGACGAGCTGGCTTACCGCAAGGGTGACTCCTTCGTCAACATCTGCGCCTCTAAGGAGCTGCTGGAGGAGCTGAGCAAGTTCTCCCTGCAGAAGGCTCAGAAGGAGACCACTATGCTGAACTCCGAGGTCAACGGCAACATTTACGACTCTGTTAAGAGCAACGCCGTCTTCAAGATGGAACTCGATGTTGTTGGCGACAGCTACATCGGCGAGGATCGCCGCGTCAATATCTTTGACGACATCCTGCTGGGTTACTTCAAGGATAGCGTCCGTGAGAAGTGCGATGACATCGACGTGGATATCATCGGCGCCATCGAGCTGGAGCAGCGCCTGAAGACCCGCATCCGCGAGCGCAGCGAGAGCGCCGACGGTTCTCAGGTGTTCGGCAACGTTTCCATCGAGGACGCCAAGCGTCACATCCTGGAGACCATCGCCAAGGGTTCCCGCATCGCCGCTCCCTCTATCCAGCGCGTGACCAACGAGGAGCCTCGTGAGATCAAGGTGTGCGCTTACAACAAGTGCCTGCTGGACAACCGCAAGTATCGCGTTAAGGATCTGATGCCCAACGGTGAGGCTGTGGAGACCGTTTCCAAGTACGAGATTCACTTCTACAACGCTCTGTACAACCTGACCCCCAACAAGCTGAAAAAGTTTGCCGCTCCCTACGAGACCGAGACCGGTAAGAAGAGCGCCGGTACCTACCACAAGGCTTACACCGATTACGCTCGCCTGATCGGCCCCGACTCCACCAAGAACGCCGCCATCTCTACTCACATCGACAAGAGCTGGGATTCTATCAAGAGCATGCCCGAACTGGATCTGGATTACCAGAGCCTGGTGGTGCGCAAGGTGCACAAGGCCTTCATCTACGGCCTGATCCACGGCGCTATCCAGCATCGTCCTCTGTCTGCCGTTGCCAACGGTAAGCGCGTGTATATGTACCGCGATTCCGACAACCGCGACGTGGAGCTGGTGGTTCCCAACGGCACCCTGTGCGACGAGTTCTACGAGGTGCTGGATGCCCTGTACGTCAACTCTAAGGTGGTTGAGGACATCGGTCTGATCAAGAGCCGTAAG
The DNA here is from genome assembly GCA_045660625.1 of Acutalibacteraceae bacterium. Classification (GTDB taxonomy): domain Bacteria; phylum Bacillota; class Clostridia; order Oscillospirales; family Acutalibacteraceae; genus UBA5905. Next base: position 8,094 of record JAZREF010000062.1, on the reverse strand, counting down.
CGCGCTATGAGCGAGGCCAAGAACTGCAACTACGAGAACACCGAGTTCTTCTCTGATATGGCTAAGTTCAATCTGCTGAAGATGCTGTCCGATCCCAGCAAGGAGCTGCAGGAGGAGATCAAGGCCGCCAATATCGAGACCAAGAAGGATATGGACGACCTGAAGGATGAGCTGCATAAGAACCTGAAGGATCGTCAGAGCGCCGGCTACGACCTGCGTGAGATTCCCGACGACGGCAAGAAGTACGTGGAGAACGTCACCAGCTTGTTCGCCATCCCTCTGATGTTCTATTGCACTCTGCCCAACTCCGGCCGTTATCTGTCCGAGATCAACGCCATGGTGGACGCCGTTGTGGACGTCTTCCGTGAGGAGTACTCCAAGTGGGAGAAGGCCGAGGACGTGAAGTTCGTGCTGTGCACCCGTTTGACCGACGAGTTGAACCTGCTGAAGCGCAATTACAAGTACTACAAGGAGTACCTGCGTGCCCCCGAGGCTAACGAGAACCCCGTTATCGACATCATCCAGCGCAAGATCCGCGACGTGATCCTGTCCGCTCCCGAACCCGAGGATTACGAGGCTCTGCTGGATAAGGTTGCCAAGGAGTTCAACAACGCCTAATACTGATTAGAAACGGAGATGATGTGGTTTGTTCACAGTTTTAATAGCTGAAAAAGAACATATTGAAGCCATACGAGAGAAAAACAAACTGTTTTTCGAGCCGTTTCTGGATAACAAAGATCTGGCATTCTGTGAATGGAATCCCGCGGGACAGAATCTGCACGATGCTGTCCCCGGGCTGCTGGATGCCGTGGGCAGACGTAAGGATTGGCGTGCTATCATCCTGAATAACACCGATTCTAACGCCCTCAAGCAGCAGAATCCCTTCGACACCGTGGATAACAGCGGCGTCGCCGCCTTGGTGACGCCGCCCGACCAGCCTGAGGTCGCCGGTAAGGACGAAGTGGTCCATAAGAATTGGAATGCCTGGGAGGATAGTTGGAAGCAGTACTTCTCCGACCTGAGCAAGAGCAAAGAGGCTGTGTACAACAGCGCTTTGGAGCTCCCGCTGCAGAAGTTGTCGACCTGGCTGTGCTTCTACCCTGAGGATTACATCCTCAACGACGTAGAGGAGAAGCTGAGCGTCAACGAGTGGGCCTTGACTCAGGTGGAGGGGGAGAAGGATGAGTCCGGCGTCAAGCCCAGTATCCGTCTGGAGGCGCTGGAGCGCGAGCAGTACAAGAAGGAACTCCGTATGAAGGAGTCCATCCGCCGCTCCTTTATGGGTGATGCGTATTTGAACATCGCCCATCCCAAGGAGGTTTACTGCATCGCCCCCCGCACCGTGGAGAGCGGCTTCTTCAATCCGGATGCCTACTGGAACGTCCGCCGCGATTGCGAGTATTCCGCATTCGCCGACCGCAATATGTATTTTGACAAGATGCGGTTTATGGTGTTCGACCTGCTGGCGCAGAGCCACCGCGATTTCCGAAACGATTACATTCGTTTCCTGGCGGTGGTGCTGATCTTCGCCTCCAATCCGGTGCCCGGCAGCGCTATGAAGGCGCGCCGCCTCTACCAGTTGGAGTCGCAGGTTGACGAGACGCCTCTGATGACGCTGGTCACCTCTTTCGACCGCAAGTTGGCGGCCACCTCTGAAGTCATTGACAACGAGATCGAGCGCATTCGCGGCGAGATCCCCGGTCAGCTGACGGATAAGGCGGCGGAGGCTCTGTTCTGCACCTCTCAGGACGTGCTGGTGTTGCTGGATGACACCTGCGACCCGGAAAAGGTCTTTGTTGACAAAGAGTATGGTTTGTTCTATGACCATCCCACCAATGAATTGCATAAGTGGAATCGTGATTATAAATCGTCTACGGATGCTCTGACGTACATCACCAAGCAGCAGCTGCGCTCTGTGAAACGGAGCGTGGGGCAGATGCATTTTGCCAGCGAGATTGCGGATGTCAACGTCAGCCGTCTGACCCCTCTCCAGTTGGAGGATGTGCGGGATTACACCGACGCCGCCGAGGACGAGATGGTGGCATCCATTCCCCCCGATTTGGCGAATATGTCTCGCTTTGCCGACCGTCTGCAGGATGCGTCGGAGAATGTGAAGAAGACGCTGAGACGGCGTATGACGATGAAGACCACGATTGTGCTGTCTGCCATTTGTTTGGGACTGTATTTGATTTGCTTTATGCCGTTCCTGTTTGCCAATACCGGCACACCGCGAACGGTGACTACCGCGGTGGTGCTCAGCGGCATTATGCTGGCTCTGTTGGCGGTGACCATGTTTGTGACGCTGTTTGCCTTGCGCTCTTCGGTCAAGAATGTGGTGCGCTCCTACAACAACACCGCCCACGGTGTGATGAACGAGATTCACACGTCGCTGAACTGCTTCTCCCAGTATCTGACCGCCGCCTGCAATGTGCGCCGAGGTCATGCAGTCCAGCAGCGTGCGGGCAAGAATGAGAACGTCTACACCAAGAGTATCCGCATCCGTGAAAAGCACAAAGAGGATATCCGCAAGCTGCGGGCCTATTTGGAAGAGGATTATAAGGATTATATCGGTGACAGAAGTTACTGGGACGAGGTTATGGTACGTCCATATGAGCACGATTTCGACCAGCGGGTCGAATACGCTTATCCCGCGCCCTTCCTGGCCGGCGATTGCCGTCAGATCGAGTTTATGAGCACCGGTAATTACGTGACCGTGCCGTCCAGTTACGTGACGCGCATTTCGGTCAGAATGGAGGGAATTTATGACTAATGATGTCATGTCATACGTTAAGATCATTGTGTCTTTCCTTCCGTTCATTGCGTTCGCTTTTCTGAGCAGTAAGTTCAATACCAAGAAAGAGGTGCGCAACAGACAGTATCCGATGCCGATTTTGGCAGTGGTTTACAGCGCTGCGCTGCTGATCTTCTTGGATAAGATTTCCACCTTCCTGACGGAAAAGTTTGTGTTGCTGGCCGGCGTGTTCAGCCGCATCCGCCTGCCTATTGTAGGTAATTACATTATTAAGATGTATACCAGCTGGGGCATTTACCTGGAGCTGATCCTGTTTAATACCGCCGCTTTGGTGGCCTTCGTGCTGGTTAAGCGGATGTTGACCGCTATTTTCGCCCAGGCGGATGTAAAGGCGGATACCTTTATCGGCCGCGTCGTGGAGTTGTTCTACTCCTACGACCCCGAGGAGGAGAAGTGGTACATCAAGGAGCAGTACGGTCAGGCTCGCACCTTCATCAAGACGGTGTATTACGCCACCTGTGTGGTCTCCGGTATCGCCCTGTTGGTGTCCTGCAACCTGTGTATGCGCCATTTGATCAGTGCTCCCTTCTATCCCGCCTTTGCGGTGATCATCATCGGTGAGATGGCATTCTTCATCGATGGTGTCGAGAAGGAGGAGGAGCAGTCGGATCTGTCGGTGCAGGCGGATAAATCCACCCGCATCGCGATGTATCCCTTCCTGCGCAAGCCGTTGCGTGCGCTGTTCGGCGACAAACTGTCCGCCGAAGGCACCACCGTCAACAACAGCGTGGTTAAGGGTGGCGCGGTGGAGGACGTCCTCGCTCATCTGAAGAAAGAGGGCGGCCACATCGGCAACAACTACGCCACCTTCATCCGTCGTAAGATGGAGGGCGGTCTCAAGCCCAACGTGGACTATGTCCGCAGCGGCTATGAGTTGGCGGTGGGGAACAGCCTGCTGTTCAACACCCCCTTCTATGACAAACTGAACCCTTACGTATTCTACGCGATGCATCGTCAGCTGCTGACCGGCGGCAAGATCCTGATTGTTCTGGGTCGCCACGGCACGGAGGAGGATCTGTATCAGTGGTGCGAGAAGGGTATGCGCGAGGTGTCCAACATTCCCGGTCTGTGGAAGATTGCCGTGCTGAACGGCAAGGAGACGGACGAGGAGGAACTGCCGGATATCGGTATCATCTCCCGCTCCGGCGTGCACGACCTGGACATCCACAAGAATAACCTGCCTTTCTTGCGTAAGGTTACCTTTGTGGTGGCGGTTGAGCCCTCTCGCTTGGTGACCACCGCGCAGATTGGCCTGAATCTGCTGATTCGTAATTGCGGCACCGACCGCAAGCTGACCTTCTGCTCTGTGGACCGCAACTGTGACGGCCTGGTGGATGCGCTGTCTCACATCCTGATGACCAGCATCACTGAGGTGTCCGCCACCGAGTATCCTCCCGGAATGAGTTCCTATATGTATTGGACCGCCGATTCCGACTACCTGCAGCATCGTATCGTGCCCGGTGTCTCCCGTTACTTGGGTCTGGGTACCGAGCTGTCGATGGTGGCGTTGAAGAATCAGGTACCTCGCGCCATCTGGTATGGCGGCGAGACCTTCCCGGTCAAGGATGCCCACTGGATTGCTAAGCAGTATTACTACGATCTGCTGAGTTACGCCCAGTTGCCCACCAATCAGGAGACCTTCGACAATTGCTTCCAGACCTCCTTCAATATGTGTAACGAGCGGGTCAGCGACTACTCTTACATTACGGTGGAGGATGACCGCAACAACCTGTTCGAGACCCGCCGCAACTTTGCGACCATCGCAGAGGAGCAGGGCTTCGTCAACGTGATCTCTTCGGAGTATATGTTGCGTGAGTATATGTCCGAGAATACGGAGATGTTCACGGCGGACGCCAAGGCGATCCCCTACATCACCGCGGACTACGCTCGCACCACCCGCAACGCCATTCTGTCTCTGTGCCTGCTCTTGTGCATCGATTCGGTGCAGGAGGCGGTGCTTAAGCGCCAGATGGTGATGCTGAACGTAGAGACCAACGACCCCGTCTCTGTGATTTGGAGAGAGGTTTGCACCATTTTCAGCAACGAGGCCAACCCCGAGCTGGATAAAGAGGGCAGACCCATCCTGGATCTGAAGAGCAAGGAGGGCAAGGCGCTGCGTTTCCTGCAGGATGAGACCATCCTGTTTAAGCGCGCCTACTCCGTGGATACGGGTAAGTTCGAGAGTATCTACACCATTGAGAATGCGGACTTTGCCCGCATCATTCTGGATGACCTGCAGAACGCCAGTTACATTGCCGAGCAGGAGAGCAAGGATGTCTACATCGGCACCGAGCTGAAGGGCCACGTGTACCAGAAGTATATGCCCGGCCAGTTCTTCACCCTCAACGGCAAGTATTACGAAATGGTGTCCACTGCCACGGACAACCGCATCCTGGTTCGCCGTGCATCCGAGTACATCGACGGCCGCCTGGCCTATCGTCAGGTGCGTAATTACACCATCCATCATCTGGAAGACTCCCAGACTATGGGCGCTCTCAAGACGGTGAATAACATCGATATTCACTATCAGTTCGCTGATTTCAGCGTGGAGACCCCCGGTTATTGGAAGTTGGGCGCCCACAACGACTTTGACGACGGCGCGCTGGTCCAGGTCAATGGTGTTCCCGTCCGTGAGTACCATCACAAGCAGATTTTGAAGTTTGACTTCTCCAAGTTTGGCGATGCCTTCACCGATTCGGTGCGTATGACGCTGACCAACCTGATGAACGAGGTGTTCGTCACCCTGTTCGCCGAGAATCAGCCCTTCATTTCTGCCATCACTCCCGGTCAGTTCGAGGCCCCCATCACCTATAATCTGGCGATGGATGAGGGCATCGAGGCATCCGATAAGTGTATCTACATCATTGAGGATAGCCAGTTGGATATCGGTCTGCTGATTGCGGTTGAGCGCAATCTCAAGCGCATCCTGCAGATCATCTCCGACTACCTGAGCTGGAACGACGAAATGATCGAAGAGAGCCTGAACGGTCCTAAGCCCGAGCCTGCTAATCCGGCTATGAAGATGCCGGATGAGCCGGACGAGGAGGAGCCCAAGGGCTTCGTGCGCAAGGCGCTGAAAAAGATTGGCGGCTTCTTCGGTAAAGTGGGCGGCTTCGTCAAGAAACTGTTCAAACGGAAGAAAGAGGATCTGCCTCTGCCCGAAACTCCCGAGAAACCCGAGTGCGAGTATATGATGATCTACGGTAAGCCCCACAAGTGGGTGGATGGCAAGTGGGTCCGTTGCACCAAGAAGGAGTTTAACGAAATGATGCGCGCCTATAAAAAGGCGAAGAAGGAGCATCAGCAGGCCGAGAAGGAGGCTGCCGCCGCCGAGCGCGAACGCGCCGCTGCCGAAGAGGCCGAAGGCGAGCAGTCTACCGAGACTGCCGAGTCTGCCGAATCCGCCGAGGCTACTGAGCCTGCCGCGGAGGAATCCACCGGTAAGAAATCTTGGTGGAAGCGCCGCCGCGAAGAAAAGGCGAAGAAGAAACAGGCCGCCGAGTCTGAGACCGCCGAACCCGCCGCTGAGGCGGTCGAAGAGGCCGTGACCGACGAGGCGGACGCCGCTGACGGCATCGAGGAGATCGAGTCCGATGTGGACGCTACCGATGAGGTAGCCGACGACGAGATCGACGCCAGCGACGAGGCGGAGGAATCCGCAGAGTATGCCGAGGATGACGCATCCGAGGCAGAGATTGACGAGACGCAGGACGAAGGTGAGGTGAGCGATGATGAATGAAGATAACACCTTGTTCGAGGACCTGCCCGTAGAGGAGACTACCGCTACCGAGCAGCCTGTCGAAGAGACGGTGGAGGTCGACGACGTCGTCGCCACCGAGCAGCCTGCTGATACGACCGTCGAGCCGGAGGAGACTCCTGCCGACGCACCTGCCGCAACCGACCCGTCGGAGGGGGAGACCCCCTCCGACGCCCAGGCGACCGAAGGTGAGGCGCAGGACGAGGAAGAGTTCGTTTCTCCTCTGCCTGAAAAGGCGCCCTACCACGAGCGCTACTATCTGCGTTATCGTGGCGGCAAGCGCACCACGCCGCTGGATCTGGCCGGTACCAAGTCCTTCTTGCAGGACATCGGCTTTGACGGCGGCGAGCTGCGCCAGGCCCGCGAGGGCAAGGGGCGCGCCGAGACCTTCCGTCAGGCGGATCAGGGCAAGGGCAACCAGATGTGCTGCTCTTACTGCCGTTCCGAGATCTCCGGCGTGGAGTTCTATCGCCTGCCGGATGGCCGCGTGCGTTGCACCTCCTGCAGCAACTCCTTGGTAGAGACCAAGGCCGAGGTGGAGGAACTGTGCAAGCGCGTTAAGGACAATCTGGATAACTTCTTTGGCGCGGTCATTGACGTGCCCGTGTCCATTGAGGTGCTGGATGAGCGCAAGCTCAAGAGAAAGGTGGGCGTGCCCCTGGGCACGCAGGACGATCAGAGCGTGCTGATTCTGGGCGTCGCCGTGAACAAAAAGAAGAAGTATCGTATTCTTCTGGAGAACGGCGCCCCCCGCATTTCGCTCATCGCCACCTTTGCCCACGAGTTGACCCACATCTGGCAGTACACCCACTGGGATAACCGCAAGGACTTCCAGCAGTGCCCCGATAATAAGCGCCTGATTATTTACGAGGGTATGGCTAAGTGGGCGGAGATTCAGTATCTCTACCTGGTTGGCGAGACCAACGTAGCCAGACGCGAAGAGTTCCTGACCCGTCAGCGTCAGGATGAGTACGGCATCGGCTTCTGCCTGTACGCAGACCGCTACCCCTTGTCCCGTGAGACGATGATGTGTGAGGAGACCCCCTTCAATCCTAATCAGTATCCCTTTGCGGATGAATAAATAGGATGCGGCGACGCACGTTCCGAGATGGAGCGTGCGTCGCTTTTTTTGTCGCCTTTTTTCAAAAACCTATTGCCAAATCATATACTTCGTGATACGGTGTATTACGTAAGAGGAGGTATGCAGATGGATATGCAACTCAAACGCGGTCTGCTGGACGTATGCGTGCTGGCCGCCATCAAAAACGAAGATTCCTATGGCTATAAGATCATCAAGGATCTAAAACCATATATTGCCCTGTCCGAGTCTACTTTGTACACCATTCTCAAGCGGTTGGAGGGAGCGGAGATGCTCACTACCCGCGCGGCCGAGCACGACGGTCGCCTGCGAAAATACTATCACATTACCGATGAGGGTGTCCGCCGCATCGAGGAGTTTAAGAGTGAGTGGGCAGAGATGTTGGCGATTTATCAATTTGTGGTAAAGGAGGATGAACCGAATGAC
>JAZREF010000061.1:0-5789 GCA_045660625.1 Acutalibacteraceae bacterium | reverse complement strand
CGCAGGGCGGCAAAGTCCACGGGATTGTCCGGCAGTTCGGGGGTGTCGGCAGGGGGCGTCTCCGGCACCGTCACGATGGGGGCGTGGTGCTCGGTGGGGGACTGGACGAAGATATAGGGCTTGCTCACCTGCAGCGATACCACCACCAGCACGCAAGAAAACACCGCCCAGATCGGGCGCATAATCCATCGTCGCATTCCGCCACCTCCTTTCGACTTTACTGCCATTATACGCAAAACCCGCCCCGCTGTCAACGGCAAACATTCCCACCCGCCGCCGCGGCAAAGGGGGTGTCTTGCTTTTTTCGCCCATTTGTGTTAAAATAGGGTAAATATGTACGAAAGGCGGCCGAATTATGGAACGCATCGCCAGCTTTTGCATCAATCACGACACCCTCACCGAGGGCATGTACCTCTCCCGCGTGGACGGGGACGTTATCACCTACGACGTGCGCTTTGTGCGCCCCAATACGCCCCCTTATCTGCCCACCGCTCCCATGCACACCATCGAGCATCTGGTGGCCACCTACGTGCGCAACAGCGCGCTGAAGGAGGGCATCATCTACTTCGGGCCGATGGGTTGCCGCACCGGATTCTACTTCCTCACCCGCGGCATCTCCCACCCCGACGCCATCCGCCTGATGGCGGACGCCCTGGCCTTCACCGCCTCCTACGAGGGCGCCATTCCCGGCGCCTCCGCCATCGAGTGCGGCAACTGGCTGGAGCACGATCTGGCGGGTGCCCGCGCCTGGGCGGCACCGATGGCCGCCCTGTTGGCGGATTGGAGCGAGGAGAAATTGGTCTACCCCGCGTAATTATCGACGTTGTGTGAAAGGCAGGTGAAACCCCGTGTCGAAACAGCCCTTTTTCTCCCGTCTGTGGGAGCGGCTCTACCGCTATCACTATGGCGTGGGTGTCCACGCCCTGCGGCTTTTGCGTCGTGTGTGGCGCCGTCTGGATAAGGTGTCCTACCCCTTGCGCCGCCGTCTGCGGTACCTGTGGCTACGGCGCGTGGCGTTGCCTGTCCACCGCTTTATCCGCCGCCAGCGGCTGCTGGGGGCGCGGATGAAGCCCGCCTTTGCCCAGTTACGGGAGGCGGCCGCGCACAATATCTTTTCCATCTTCCCCCGTTTTTGGCACCTGTGCCGCAGCGCGGTGAGGAATTATTGGGAGGAATTGTCCTCTCTGGGGCGCCTGCTGGGCCCCGCGGTGGCGGTGGCGGTGCTGCTGATCACCCTCAGCGTCTGGCGTCACACGGACTTTTGCCTGACCCTGACCTATCAGGGCAAGGAGTTGGGTCTCATCGACAGTGCATCGGTGTATGACCGCGGCGCCGAGATGGCCCGCGGCCGCGTCAACAACGTGGACGACTCCTTCGAGGTGGATATGGTGCCCCGCTTCACCATGACGGTGCGTGGCGGCAAGTCCACCATGTCCCCCACCGAGGTGTGCGACGCCATCCTGCGTCTCAGCGGCGACTCCATCGCCCAGCTCAGCGGTCTGTACGTGGACGGCGAGTTCGTGGGCGCTATGGAGACCGAGGCGGACGTGCAGGCGGTACTGGACGGCCTCAAAGAGGGACGCTATGACAAGGACGACCCCAACCAACGCGCCGAATTTGTGCAGCCGGTGGAGATCGTGGAGGGTCTCTACCCCGTGTCCGCCCTGGCGGAGACGGGTGAGGAACTGTCCGCCATCCTCACCCGCGAGGTGGTGCCTCAGCTCACCCACACGGTGGTGGCGGGGGACACCCTCAGCGCGGTGGCGCGTCAGTACAATATCACCACCGCCCAGCTGCGGCAGATGAACCCCGCCTACGCCGAGGAGAATACCCTGCAGGTGGGGGATACCCTGCTGGTGCAGCGCTCTCAGCCCCGTCTGCAGGTGATGACCGTCAAGACGGTGGTTAAGGCGGAGGTCATTGACTACAAGACCAAGATCGTCTATCGCTCCGATAAGCCCATCACCTATAACAAGGTCACCACCAAGGGCAAAGAGGGCAGCAAGGACGTGACCTACGAATACGTCTATCTGGACGGCGAAGAGGTGGAGGTGCGTCGGGTCAGCGAGACGGTGACCAAGCAGCCTGTCACCAAGGTGGAGGAGCTGGGCACCAAGAAGACCTATACCTCCGGCGGCTTTGAGGTGGTGCAGGGCGACGGCATCTATACCGGCAACTGGACCTGGCCTGTGCCTGTGTGCCGCAACGTCTATCAGGGCTACCGCAGCGGCCATCTGGCGTGGGATATCAGCTCCGGCGGCACGCCTGTGTTTAACAAATCTTGCCTCGCCGTGGACGGCGGTAAGGTGGTGTACGCCGGCTGGTATTACGATTACGGCTACTACGTCAAGATTGACCACGGCAACGGCCTGTATACCACCTACGCCCACCTCAATTCCATCGCGGTGGTGACGGGTCAGCTGGTGTCCAACGGCCAGGAGATCGGCCGCGTGGGCAATTCGGGCAACTCCAAGGGCCCCCACCTGCACTTTGAGGTGATCAAAAACGGCGTTAAGGTCAACCCCGCCAAGTACATTAAGAAACCGTAAGCGAAGCACCGCGTGTCACACCGACACGCGGTGCTTTTTTGCGTTTTTCCTCGGCTTTTACCCCGCTCTGACGCCGCTTCGCAAAAAATCATTGCCTTTTTGACAGATATCGGGTATAATGTTTGGGTGGTCTTTGCGACCTTGATGACGACATACCTACTTTTTATATACATCTCTCGCAGAAAGGAGAGTGCCTGTGAAAGGATCGAAACCTGGATTTTTCGCGGCTTTGGGCCGCTTTTTCTCCGGCGTTAACGAGGCGTTGTATCACTATCACTACCGTCAGGGCGTGTTTGTGCTGCGTCACCTGCGCCGCTATTCCCGCTGGCTGGTGGCCGCCACCCGCAAGCCCCGCCGCCGCGTGCGGTATTGGCTGATGGTGGTGCTCACCCGTCCCGTGCACCGCTTCTTCCGTCGGATGGGGCGGCTGGTGATGGGCTTGCCCCGCTCCTATGCCGGTATGATCCCCGCGATGCGTAAGAGTCCCGCCCAGCTGCTGCCGTGGCTGCCCCGGGGCATCCGCAATTGGGCGCGGGATTATCGGGAGGAATGGTTCTCCCTCGGCCGTTTGGTGGGCCCCATTTTGGCGGCGGCGGTGCTGACCTTCACCGTGTCCCATTGGGTCAACACCGATTTCTGCCTGACCTTGACCTATCGCGGCAACGAACTGGGCGTGATTGACCACGCCACCGTCTACGACGAGGGCGCCTCCATGGCCCGCGACCGCGTGACTAACGAGGACGACTCCTTCACGGTGGATCTGGTGCCCACCCTCACCCTCACCGTGCAGGGCGCCAAGCAGCCGATGAACGCCAGCCAGGTGTGCGACGCCATCCTGCGTAATTCCGGCGACGCCATCGCCGAGGCCATCGGCCTCTACATCGACGGCAAGTTTGTGGGCGCCGCCGAGGACCCCGACGAGTTGCAGGGACTGCTGGACGGCCTCAAGGAGGGCCAGGCCCAGTATGACAAGGACGACCCCGACCAGCGCGTGGAGTTCGTGCAGGACGTCAAGACCGAGGAGGGTCTGTTCCCCATCTCCACCGTCAAGACCGCCGACGAACTGCTCAAGCAGTTGACCCACCAGACGGTGGTGGAGAAGACCTATACCGTCCAGTCGGGCGACGTGTTCAGCCGCATCGCCCTCAAGCACGATATGACCGCTGACGAACTGCGCGCCCTCAACCCCCAGATCACCGACACCAACCGCCTGAAGGTGGGCGACAAGCTGACGGTTCAGCGGGCTCAGTCCTTCCTGCAGGTGAAGCTGGTCAAGACCATCCGCTACACCGAGACCATCGATTACAAGACCCAGACCGTCTATCGCAGCGATAAGGACGAGGGTTACTCCAAGACCACCACCTACGGTAAAGAGGGTTCCAAGGATATGGTGGCGGAGATCACCTACGTGGACGGCATCGAGACCGAGCGCATCGTGGTGAAGGAGACGGTCACCAAGCAGCCTGTCACCAAGGTGGTGGAGGTTGGTACCAAGAAGGTGGCGCCTATGTTGTGGCCTGTTCCCATCTGTCACCGCGTGTATCAGGGTTACCACAGCGGCCACAAGGCCATCGACATCAGCTCCGGACCCGTCCCCGTGTTGGGCAAGCCGGCGGTTGCCGCCGATAGCGGCGTGGTCATCCAGGCTGCCACCGGTTGGAACGGCGGCTACGGCACGGTGGTTAAGGTGCAGCACTCCAACGGCCTGATCACCGTCTACGCCCACCTGCAGACCCTGAAGGTGTCTGTGGGTCAGCGCGTCACTCGCGGCCAGACCGTGGGCCTCATCGGCAATACGGGTCGTTCTTTCGGCCCCCACCTGCACTTTGAGGTCATCCGCAACGGCGTCAAGGTCAACCCCCTCAATTACGTCAAACCCTAATCCATTCGACACCGAGCGACCTGTGTGTTGCTCGGTGTTTTCTTTTTGCCTGTAAAAAGTGTGAGAATCGCAAAATTTCCTCGCAAAAAATTCACACTTTCTCTTTATTTTTACATTTATTTGTGATATGATAGTATAATCTATAAGTATGCTCGCGTACTATACGCGTAATTAAAGGAGGGACACGTATGGAAATGGATTTGGAGAACCGCTTGGTTTCTGCCGAATATCTGCCGGAGGACGATGGGGACAACCCCCTGCGCCCCCGCACCCTGCGTGAATATGTGGGACAGGAGAAGGTGAAGGAAAACCTGTCGGTGTTTATCGACGCCGCCAAACTGCGCCACGAGGCGCTGGACCACGTTCTGCTGTACGGCCCTCCCGGCCTGGGTAAGACTACCCTGGCCGCCATCATTGCCAACGAGCTGGGTGTCAACTTCCGCATCACCTCCGGTCCTGCCTTGGAGCGTCCCGGTGACCTGGCGGCGCTGCTGACCAACCTGGACGAGGGCGACGTGCTGTTCATCGACGAGATTCACCGCCTGCCCCGCACGGTGGAGGAGATCCTCTACCCTGCGATGGAGGACTATTCCATCGACATTATGCAGGGCAAGGGACAGGGCGCGGCATCCATTCATCTGCCGTTGCCCCATTTCACCCTCATCGGTGCCACCACCCGCGCGGGTCAGCTGTCCGCCCCTCTGCGTGACCGCTTCGGCGTCATTGCCCGCTTGGAGATGTACACCCCCGACGAGCTCTCCCGCATCGTGTCCCGCTCCGCCCGCATTCTGGACGTGGAGTGCGACCCCGACGGCGCTTTTGAGATCGCCACCCGCTCCCGCGGCACCCCCCGACTGGCCAACCGCCTTCTGAAACGCGTCCGCGACTTTGCCGCGGTGCTCAACGACGGCGTCATCGACCGTAAGACCGCCGACGCCGCCCTCAACCGTATGGAGGTGGACGCCCTGGGTCTGGATCTGGTGGATCGCCGCATTTTGGAGGCGATGATCCGCCACTACAACGGCGGCCCCGTGGGTCTGGATACCCTTGCCGCCGTCACCGGCGAGGAGGCCATCACCATCGAGGACGTGTACGAGCCGTACCTGATGCAGCTGGGCTTTATCAACCGCACCCCTCGCGGTCGTGTGGTGTTGCCTGCGGCGTACGCCCATTTGGGCATCAAAAATCCCAACGAAACCAATAATTACGGACAAACTTCTTTTTGATTTGAGGATTTAACGCTATGAGAGCAGCCAACAACTGGAAAGATTACGAACTTTTGGACACCTCCCGCGGCGAGCGTCTGGAGCGATGGGGCGACATCATCCTCATCCGTCCCGACCCTCAGATTCTGTGGG